>NZ_JACJOQ010000356.1:0-34141 GCF_014695635.1 Coleofasciculus sp. FACHB-712
CAACGCAAGGTTTACGATCGTCGTACTCCCCAACAAAAGGTGGCTCCTGCACTAATGGCGTTGCAATCTTTACCTACAGGTTCTTTGCCTCCACCGCCACCTCTATCTGTCAAAAATCTTTCAGACGCAGAGGGTTCATAATTGACCTGATACTATTTTGCTCAATGCTTGCTACACCTCCAGTGAAGGCAGGCAGAAAATAATTTACTAGGAGGACTCCTAGTAAATTATTTCAAGCAGGTGGGCTGGGTAGCTGAAACAATCACGATTTGTTAGAGGTTTGGAGCCATCCAGTTGCGCCTCACTCAAGCAGTTTAGGAAGCCTCTACGAATGCATTGTCTGGAAACATCTCGGTATAAGGTCTCATCCTCATAGTGTTAAAAGTGCTGCAACAACTCACTACGAGAAGAAAGAGATGACTGATGCTCAGACTAAGTTTTTAGCAACTATCAAAAGCCACAGCCCTCAAATGCAGGATAGTCCTGCATACAACAAGACAAAAGCTTTGGACAAAACAAAGTTGGCGTCGGAAATGATTATTAATGAGTTCCTCGAAGAGTTTGGTCTTGATCCTAATGAATACGGCCTTTACTCGAATCACTAACTTCTCCACTGCGATCCCGGAGTCGCCCATCATTGCTATTCATGCATTTACCAGATTAGTGTCTCTAGTTTGGTTGGGGGGTTTATTGAATCGCTTTGCTACGAGTATTAACAAATCTGAAACTTCTGCATCGTCCATTGATGCGATTGCAGCCTCTAAATTTGCGCTACCCATTAATCCAAAAAAGTAATCTTTGACTTCGTTAGGGAGAGCAGCAAGGAGCTTTTCTAAGCTATCACTATAAATCCGCTGTTTCCCGTTTCTAAAGCCGCTAATCATTTGCTGACTTACGCCAGATTGCTCAGACAACCACTTAGCGCTGATGCCATATCGATCAAGAGTTTTGTCGAGAGCATTAGAAAAATTCATCATAGTAATTCAGTAATTACTGCATTACCCTATATGATAATTCAGGAGCTACTTAATTTTTTTACTTCTTTTGTTAACCACAATTATGCCACGAAAATCCAATTCAGGGGGGCAAGGATGAGTGAACAATACTATCGTCTGACCCTGGAGGATGCGATCGCTAAATACAGCAGCGGCGACATTACCGCTAAGGGATTGCTTCACTTTTATATTCTCATCAAGTGCAAACCTGGCTGGAAGCTCAGGCTTGAGCAGAGCAGAGTTTGCAGCGAATTAGGCATTCAAAAATCAGCTTTCTACGGGGCGATAAGCCGTCTCAGAGAAGAGGGTTCTATTGATTGGGAAGCACCTAAAGGGATCGTTGTTTCATTGTCAACAAGCGCAGTTTTCCGCGAATGCGGAAAAGAGTCCACGATTGCGGAAACTGAGTCCACGATTGCGGAAACTGAGTCCACGATTGCGGAAACTGAGTCCACGATTGCGGAAACTGAGTCCACGATTGCGGAAAAGAATTTCTCGAAAAGTCCTTCTGGTGAGGCATTTGGCGATCCTCCAAATTCTTATCAACTTTTTATTAACTCTCTCTCAGAGGTAGAGAGAGAAAGTTTTTTAGAGTTTGGAAGAAAGAGGGCAGGTCAGTTGCCGAAACCTCCGGAATTGCCCGACAGATGGATCGCTGCCAATTGGGAAGAATTAAATCAGCTATGGCTTAAGCAGCTGTCACCGTCGCAGATGCCAGCGGTGAACAAACAAAAGTGGGCAAGTGACCCTCGCCGCGACGAATGGATCGCCCAAATTCGCCAAGGTAAACCGCGCTGGATTGCTCAAGGTGAGCCAGCACTTACCAGAGATGAGCGGAAAGCTTTTGCAGAGTGGGCTGATGCTAGCGGATTAATTTGGGGGGCTGAGTCATGAATCTCCCAAAACTTCCTCGTGACATTATTCGCCCGGAAGATGAGCCGGGGCGGGATAAAGAACTGTGGCAACCAAACTGGCGTTGTTTCTGTTGCCATGACACGGGCACAATTCAAACCTACCTGGTGCAAATGGTGATTGAAGATTACCGCTGGGACACTGACCGAATTCCGGTTTGCCAGAATCCCAGCTGCGTTGCTGCTTCAAACATTAGCCAGGGACTTGAGCCTTATCTGGATTATCGGCTAGACGCTGCAATATGCCAGCAACTTGACTTAATCGACCGCGATGGCTGGCGCGAGACGCTGCGAGATGTAAATCAGCGACGGCTGAATGTTCAAGCCGTGGCTCAAAAGATGAGTTTGAGAAAGAGTGATCGCACTTCAACGGAAGAGATGGAAGCTCGCCAGCGCCACTCCGCAGCTAGAGACGGCTGGGGCAGTGAAGTACAAAACGATGATGAACGTCAATGGCTTGCAGGGAGAAACGCAGAATGACACACGAAACACCGGATTTTAATTGCACTAATATTCGCTTTTTTGACGATCGCTCGGAGGCTATCCGTTACGAGATTTTAGCCGATGGTACTTGCTCATACTGTGGGCGCGAAGCGAAGTTTATCAAACTCCCCGATGGTGATGAAAGCCAGAGCAATTCTTGTAAGTCCTGCGATTCATTTAATGAGGAATTGCCCTCTGAGAGGTTCTATGACTAACCACATAGCGGGGCTTAAGGTAGGCGATCGCGTTGAGGGCTGGTGTCCGAAGTCCCGTTGTTGGGTAAAGGTTTCGGTGGATCGCGTATCTGCAAAATCATTTCAGGGCACTGATAAACATCTCGAAAAATGGACAGGGCTAACACAGTGGAGAGAACCCAGCAATTCACCCAACTTGACTTCTGTTCCGGCGTCGGGGCAGGCTTCGCTCTCGCCGGATTGCAACTCGGTTTCGACCTCGTTGGACTCTGCGAGAACAATCTCTACTGCCGCGACATCCTCAGCAAGCGATACCCTAGACGCACAATCCTTGGAGATATCAAGCATCTGGACTGGACAAATATCAAATACAGCTGCATCACTGATGCTGACATCATCACAGCCTCGCCACCATGCCAGCCTTTCTCAGTCCAGGGAAAGCGTAAAGGAGCCGATGACGAGCGAGATTGTTTCCCCGCCGTCATCAGAGCGATCGCAGCAGTGCAGCCCAGATTTTTCTGCATTGAGAACGTGCCCGGATTACTTAGCTGCCCTTTTAAACCCGGATGGGCAAGTGGCTCATACTTTGAAATCCTCGCTGGAGCTATTGAACAAATCGGCTACAGGTGGGAAAAACTTCTTATCAGCAGCGGACACTTTGGATCGCCCTTCCTTAGAGAGCGGGTACTTTTGGTTGGAATCTCCAGGGGGCTTAAGTTCGACTGGGGAAGGGCGACCACCTGGACAGACCAGGTTAGAGAGTTTTTTGAGAGAGAACGGGCTTCTCAACAAGGGCGAGGTATTAGACCCGGCTACCCTAAGCGATTGGTACAACATCCCGAAGAATTGGCTAGACCCCTTGGAGTTCCGAGCGGCAGCGGAACTATTAGAAGCCAGAGAGCAGCAGCTGGAAATCTTCTCGATCCTAGAGTCGCCGCCGTCGCCCTCCGTCGAGTCTTGTACTTGTCATCACTCTGTTGATGGTTGTGAGGCTTGCGGCTGGTTTACCACCGTGCGGTGGAACGAAAGGGACGGCTGGGGCGATGAACCGCTAGATCCCGATGATGTCTGGAGAATAGGCGATCGTGTCCGTTGGCGGAAGGGCTTACAGCAATTTGGCACAGTTCAGGGATTGCAGCAGCAGGAGCTACTAGGAGGTAAGTTACCCCTGATAGTTGTTCGCTGGGATGGTTTTGATAGCGATGTCCTCATTCCAGCAGAGCAACTTTGGCGGGTTTGGAATACGGACCGAGCGCAACCTAAAACTAATTCCCCAGAACCGACTAGAAAGCGATCGCCTAAAGGAACTCGTCAGCCAGGGCGATGTGACAAAGGGCAAGCTAATCCATCAGGCAGAATCGAGCTTCAAACTAAGCATAAAAAACTCAGTTCTGGGGAATTAAAAACTTATGAATACAACCTCTACCGTTATCAACTGGGAGGCAGAGGAAAGGTTTACTCTAAGGTCATCCCGATTGGGAAACTTGAAGAAGTTCGGGAAGCGATCGCAGCGGGTCATCCCGCCGCGATAATTGTTAGTTGGTTTTGGGGTAAATAATGGGCTACAAGCTCAGCATCAATATCAATAATTGCTCCAGAGCTGGCAGGGCAATTCCTTGTAATAACTCACAATTTCTGGCTGTAAAGCAGATGAAAAGACGATTCCTGCTGAAGGAAGTCTCCTTTCATTCAATGAATCGCCTCTGTATTAAAGGTTTATTGAGTTGGAAGCATGATGTAGCAAGGTTTGTAAGTCACTCCCACGAAGATACCCTGTAACCAATTGCAAAGGGTTTTGTATGGACACTACTGTTTCCATCAGTTTGAGGGCATTTTAGAGTGGCTATTTTGTCCAGTTGTCCACTGGACAAAATAAAATATGTCCAGTGGACAACTGGACAAGTTGAGATAATAATGGAAAATTTGATTAGTGTTAGCAGCTTACAAGAACGCTACAACCTAAGCAGCAGGCAGGCTGTAGACGATAGGATTAAGGGCTTAAACATCCAGAAGCCAGCACGAGGGAAGATTTCTCAAGAGCAACTGGACAAACTGGACAAACTGGACAAGTATTTAAAAACTGGGGGCAAGATTGAGAATTTTGCCCAGCCAGTAGAGGCTGAAATCCAGCAACTCCAAAGGATTTCAGCCGATGAGCGGGAATTGTCCACCGGGCAACTGGACAAGCCTGCATTGTCCAGTGGACAACTGGACAAGTCGTCAGACAATTTTATTGAACTGGTGCGAGAGATTGCCGCAGCACTGAAGCCAGTGGCACCACCAATGGAGCCGCTGCTATATCTCAAAGAATTGGAAAGGGCTGCGGCTGCTGGCTGGCTTCTCTCTACTGACCAAGTGACGAAACTCGTAGGGGTTAAGCCAATTACTAAATATGGTAAACACACTTTTATTCGTGGCTCCTTTGCCTTTTCTAAAATTCCCCTCAATGATGAGGGGGGCAAGCCTAGATTTAAAAAGATTGGCAGTCACACTGCTTGGCGCGTTTCCAAGGTTGTTGAATAGGCATTTAAAAAGCTCCTTAATCGGGGCTTTCATTTTTAGTCTGGTTCTGGGGAATTACGCTTTAGTCTTTTGTCCCATCTCTCAAACCTCTTAGTCGCGTCTTAGGTGAAAGCAATTTGCTATTTCGTCGGTAGAAGCTATCTTAATGTCCGTCAGCTCAGTAACTTTTATGTCGTTAGCAAATGAGGCTTTATTAGACCATGACCATGAGTAGCCATCGCGATGATACTGAAATCAGCGTACACGTGGACAATTAGTAAGGTAATAGCCAAGTGCAAGACAAGCAGAAACAGGAGCTAAAGGAAAAATAGCAAGCCTAAAATCAAAAGGCCCGCTAGTGTTAAGCAATGTATTAACGTGTTCTGCTAGTCGCGTCTGTATACTTTGCCATGACTCTTATCAGGTTCTACTCTAACAACGAGGGGATCGCCTGAAGGAAAATCTGGAATGAGGGCGGCTATTAGGCTATTGCAGGTTCTAAGCCAAATGGGTGTGAACCTTGTAGAAGTATCGTTGCCCATCCTGTAGTGATTCTGCCGCGCTCAGGTAAGCTGTTTCGTACCCAGGCTTGGTCGCTACGAAGTTGCTTTATATACTTAACTGAGTTTGTATTTTTTTGCCCATCAAGACGGGTATGACAGTTTTGACAAAGCAAAATGAGATTGTCGTATTCATCCCGCTCTTTTTAGCCAGGGTTTTGTTTGCACGTGGACCTGAATCACTTGAGGCTTCTATATGCGCTATTTCACCAATGATGACGATAGTGTCGTAGTCGGTAGCATCTGCATACAGTTCAATTCGATAGGATGGAACTGCATAACGCCCCGCAGCACGCCCCCAAAGAATTTTTAGCGTCCGGTTACTGTAGCTTCGTCCTGACTTTTGGGTCATTACCCCTTCAAACGACATAACTAAAGGATGAAGCGATCGCACCTTCACCCTCGCCGAGTGTAAGGAATCTCCAACCGCTCCACAGCTTTACGCTTCGTTTCTTCCCCGCGTCGGTCATACTTGGCAGTGGTCACGGGTGAAGCGTGTCCTGCGAGTTTCTGCACCGTGACAATATCAGTACCAGCATCAAGGAGGTCTGAGCAGAACGTCCTTCTAAAATCGTGGGGAGAAAATGCTGCTACAAGAGCTTCATTCGCGCGTTTTTGCACAATCAATAACACCGCTTGGGGAGTCATCCGTCGCCGTTCCACCCGTCCGCCTTTCCTGATGGGACATAATAGCGGACCCGGTGACAAGCCTCTGACAACAAGCCAATCTTCCACGAGAGCGCTCGCTACACTCGACAGATACACAGTTCTATCTTTCCCCCCCTTCCCATCGCGCACTTCCAGCTGACCGCGGCTGGCGTTAAAGTCTTTCAAGTCCAGATTTACCGCTTCAGCCCGACGCAATCCAGCGCCCCTCAAAATAGCGATGAGCGCCGCATCTCTAGCACCCGTGGGTGTTGCGTCATCAACGCACACCTGAAAGAGCGCGGCAATTTCATCCTGACTCAGTGCCCGTCCTCTGAGTCCTTTTTTGACTGCTACGCTCGGAAAATCCACCGCATGAGCATAATCAGTCGCATCCATCAAATCCAATCTCAGCGCTTCTTTGAGCACTCTTCTCAACGCACACAGCATCTTATTCGCCGTCGCCGGGGCGTATCGTTTCATCAGCGCCGTGCGGATAGCAGCAGTGTTTTGATAGCGCAGTGCTGCCCAATTCAGCGTCATTGCATCGCACTGATTGTTCGTCAGGAGTTGGGCGATCGCATCGAGTGATTGCTGCATTGTCGGTCTGGAACCATCCGCCAGTCCATCCAAATATACCGCTGCTGGGTGTTGAGTCAGTGGCAGCGGTATTGTCAGCACCAGAGTTTTCGCGGCTAGGCGACTCATTTACTTATCAGAAGTGTCGTTCTAGAAAGCTATTTAATCATGGAGTTAGTTCGCTTGGGAACTAATCGATGGGGAGCGATCACATCGGTCTTGCTTGGGTTAGCTGGATGTCTGCTACTCGGCGAAAATAGATGGTTGGTGCAACCAGGGGTACCCCTGACTTGAAACTATTGATATGTATAGATTTCAGCCTTTGTCTTTTAACGATGAATGATACCCGTTTTCACGGCTTATTAATAAGTTTTCTAAATATACTAATTTGACTGGATTTGACAAACTCTCTTAAATTTGGATTTTTGATAAATTTCTGAAAATGCGACTATCTATTCATTTATGCTCAACTCAAATCTGAGATTGCCTGATAAGAGTTGAGAATGAATGGCTAAACCCCATTGGGATACAGAAGAACTCGTCGAAAATGGACACTTCTTCCCCAAGAATTACCTACTTTTTTGGTCGCGCTCATTATGGCTTTGACTGATAATTTTTTCGATGGTAGCAGATGGCGAGAAAATATCTTTGCCAAAAATGGAAGTTGGTTGGTGAGAAATAGCATGGGTCAATCCCTCATGCTGGGGTAAATATTTTCAGCATACTTTGCCTAGAAGGAGACAAATTAGGCAAAGTTATGATTTGTATTACTTATCAATTCCGCCCCAAAAAGGGTTGACTTTTGTGACAACACACGAG
Source organism: Coleofasciculus sp. FACHB-712 (assembly GCF_014695635.1). Classification (NCBI taxonomy): domain Bacteria; kingdom Bacillati; phylum Cyanobacteriota; class Cyanophyceae; order Coleofasciculales; family Coleofasciculaceae; genus Coleofasciculus; species Coleofasciculus sp. FACHB-712. Next base: position 7,689 of record NZ_JACJOQ010000356.1, read on the forward strand.
CATTGCCCCTGGTTGCACGAACCTTCTATTTTCGCCGTCTCGCACGGACTCAACTTCTCTTGGCACCAGGTATTCCCGCACTCTCACTTCAGCATACTTATGGGAGTTTGGAGAACAGCGAAATGGATTAAGAAATTTACCAACTTTTGATTGTTGAGTAGAAGAAGGAGCCATACTTAGACCCCCTGAAAAATCAATCAACTTTAGGGCTGTTTTCCCTACTTTCGCCCTAAAGTAGGCATTTGAGTTAATGTTGCATCAATTAGTAACTATGTACTAAATCGACCCGGTTTGTAGCTTCATTGCATTGGGACTAACTAGAACAGACAGTGGTAACGATACTCTGCCATAGCTGGCAAATTGCTGGTTGCGTTCAGAGAACCAGTCGGAGGAGTAAAAAAAGCCTGAAACCTCTATCTGATAAGCATTTCAATCGCTACTTTGCGACTGGTGTCACCTTCGCTATATTTGCGCCTCTCAGGTACAAGATGACCAATCAATAACTTCAAGAATAATGCTGGGATGAACCACTCTAACCCAGGTGTAAAACCAACTTTGTAAAGTCCTATTGCAACAGCAATCAGATACAACCCCACAGCTAAGGGTCGCTTGAGGTAAACGGGTACAGCTAACACAACTGCCGTCGCCAAGAGTAGACAAGCACTCACTGACGTGAAGTAGTTCCAGTCAAATCCTACACCCACGCGAAAAAACCATGCCGCGAGTGCAATGTGGAGCAGGTGCGGCAGTATAAATGTAATGTGCTCAACTGAATTCACTTCGGGTCGGTGGTACCAACGCTTTGTCGTATCGGTTGCATTACAAACAGCACCGCCAATAATATCGAAGCCGATGATTGCTCCAACAGCAATTGGTAAGAAGCCAAACCCAAGCAACCAAAGCCGAAATGCTGCCAAAGCTGCACCTACAAAGGCACTGGTAAGAATCAAGATATTTTCGGCGGGAGTAGCACCCGGTCCAATGAGCCGATCCCAAAGTCCAAGCAAACCACTACGAAGAGTAGGGAATTCGTAGCGATTGACCCTGTTGATACAAAGTTAACTATCAATTGATGTCAAGTTTAGCTAATGGTGAGGCTTAACTTCCGGTTCAGCAGTGGGTCGAAAGTCGATCCAGCGATCGCCTTCGCCTTCGGTACTGTATTGCTATACAAAGGCGTACCTTGACAGCATTGTCGCAACCTCTAACTCAAGAATCTCTTAGGAAAGAGAGGTTTACTTTGCCAACTTTGTCAGTCTTTAATTCGGTAAACCAGAGATTTCCATCAGCTCCTCGTATGATGCGATGCATCACTGTTCCGGGAGTCGGAACCTCATAGAAATCAATTGGAATATTGCTGATATCAGAAGAATTGGTGGTTAGAATCTGCTTGTCAATTTTAATCAGGTGATCGCTGCCAGGTGGTGACGGGTGATTCGCATCCACATATTGCTGAACCCAGAGGTTATGGTCGGTGTCAAATGCCAGTGCTGCTAGAAGAACATTATTTTGCAGCTTGGGTACTGGAAATTCAGTAATGCAATTAGTTTTGCAGTTCTGTTTAATGCGTCCAACGTTGTTGCCAGCCTCTTCGGTAAACCACATATTACCATCCGGTCCAGGCACAATCGCGATCGGACGACTGTTGAGAGTGGGAATCTTGAACTCTTCAACGGTTCCATTGGATGTAATGCGTCCAATGGCATTGCCTACTAGCTCGGTAAACCACATATTGCCTTCGGCATCTGCATGGATATAGATCGGTACACTGCCTACAGTTGCTCTTGGATTGTTTACCGTTGAGATGGGGAAAGTGTCAATGGTGCCATCTGGTGTAATGCGACCGATGGTACCAGTGGCTTTGCCAGTGTACCAAACGGTTTTACCATCGCTGCCAATTGCTAAGCCATGCGGATGGGTGTTAATTTCCTCGGTACAGGTGGTGCAGTCTAACTGAACATCGTATTTAGTGGCTGAATCGTAGTTGGGATGCGTCGGATCGAGGCGGATAATTTCTCCGGCAAATTCAAGGGTGACCCAAAGCTGACCCGCTTGATCGAAGGCAATCCCGTGGGGGCCACTGTTTTGAGGCATGCGGTAGAAGGTCATTGTGCCATCTGGTTTGATGGCGATAAGCTGATCGTAGTTTTGCCCCGTGATCCAGAGGGTATCGCCATGAAATGCCATTTCATGGGTTGAACCCCGTAGGTCAGAGGGGGTCGAATATCGGTTAGGGTAGGAAATGGCAAAATCGACAATTTCATCTGCAAATGCCAATTCAGTGAATGAAAAAGCACTTCCTAGTATTAGTAAAAGTCCAATTAAGATAGCACAGAATATTTGACCTAATATTTTCATTAACTAACCTCTTGAATTCAGGACTTTTAAGAATTTATACACAATTTCTCACACAAAATCCAGATGCAATCGTTGCTCAGTAAAGAATTAAGTACGCAATTGGAAATTGTTTGTTTTAGGTGTACTGATATGAGGTTCAATTGGAAAATTTTCACCTTCACATAGCAAATAGTGCTTTATAGCAAGCAGATGCAACCCGGAAAACCACAGGTCACTCCACAACTTTAGCAAGTTACAAGCGCAGCACCAGTTTGAGCTGGTAGATGGCAGGTTCGGATGAATCCGACATTGAGCCATCTTACCGCGTCGCCTGCTCTATCTCCCCCCCCAAAAAAATCGCTCTCTACTTGCGATTGGTTATCTTGGTGTCGTCTGAATGTAGATTTCGAGCGATTACCTGCTTCCTCAGAGGCATTTATCTACATTGCGATGATTCGACTGATGCTACGCAGACTTGCCTGATGTTTCTCTGACTTCCTCCGTATTTCCAAATATCCTCTTAGCTCCCCGGCTTCTTAAAGAAGTCGGGGATTTCGACTTCACAAATCAATTAGGGCTTCGCTAATACACAATGCTCTTTCTGAATGAGCTGACGTAATTTAGCAACTAACTTTTGGCTGTCAATAATTGAGTAGTGATCGACACCCGAAATGATTTCTGTACGAACAGAATTTTGGACGTAAGGTTGCCAATCAAAACTCGCTTCAACCCCTTCTGGATATCCCTGAATGGCTGCTTGTTTTTCGGCTTTTAATAGAAATACGGGACAGGTACATTTCCGCGTCGGGGTGTATGCTCTCATTGCTTGCCAATTGAATTTAAAGACCTCAAACAATCGTTCGGTTCGCTCGGATTGCAAGTCTAAATTGCTGGCGAGTACGTCTTTGTTGAACCAGTCAGAAAGGAAGGTTTCTAAATCTTCTTGATCGCTATTAGAATATTGAGCTGTTTCGCTCAAAGGAGCAGGCGAATCGAATAAGGCGACGAAGTCTACTTGTTCGCGATTTTCCAGAAGTTGGAGAGCCATTTCAAATGCAACTAATCCTCCAAATGACCAACCGCTGAGGGAATAGGGACCTTCGGGCTGGCGTTTTTTGAGGGCTTGAATGTACCGCGCCGCCATATCGCTAATGTTTGCGATCGCTTTTCCGGTTTCTACCCCTTGTGCTTGAATGCCATAGAGCGGATAGTCTTTACCCAGGTGACGGAACAGTCCGGCGTACTTTGAGGTGGTACCGCCAATGGGATGTACGCAAAATAAAGGATTGTGGCGAGTTGCATTCTGGTTGGAATCGCCTTTGCGAAATTCCACTAGCAAGGGGTCAAGCTGAGAAACCGTTGCATAAGACTGTTTAGCATCTTGCTCTACAATATAGTTTGCCACCGCTTCAATCGTGGGCAACTCCAACCACACAGACGGTTCAATCCGCCAACCCAGCCAACTGGTAAGTTCTCCAATTAAACCCACTGTCAGCAGTGAATCTAGAGGATAGCTTTCTAAGGGAGCTTGCGGATCGATTTCCGTTACTGGCACGTCTAAGTCGGCTGCCATATGGTTCACGATCCAATCTTTAACTTTTTCCAACGTCAGTTCTCCGGCATATTGTTCTTGGGAGACGCCAACTACTGCCGTTGCGGCGGCATAGGGTTCGCGCACGCGCACGCCTTCACGCGCTGGTAGGAAGAAGCGACGCACTAATTCTCTGGCATAGGCAACGTTCGCTTCAATTAATTCAAAGTTGAGCAGGCTACCCACGTAGTAAGTATGGTGTTTCCCCTGCATCGCCTCAAACTGTTGGTAATAGCCGTCTTTCAACTCTAGGCGGCTAACGTGGGGCATATATTTCCAGGCGCGTTGCGCGTGTACCTGAACGAGCTTACCGCCCATACGCTCCACATCTGCTTTGATATAGCCAATGATGTCATCACCCGTTATCGAGGCATTGCCATAGGAATAGACCGCATAAACATCAGTTTCGTCGTAGCGGTGATGGAACGAAACAATATGCCCGATTGTAGACAGGTCGAGATTGTTTTCTTTCAAGAAATAGAAGGCATTGCGTGGGATGCCCTCAATGGTGCAAACGGTTGTGTAATAGTCGAGGTAGCGAATTTTGCCAAAGAGTTCTCGTTCTTGGGGCGAAGCATCGAGAAATTCTAGAGAGTGGTCAAAGGGAAGTGCTAGAACAATCTCATCAAAGTCAAATTCCTCGTTTTCCGTGATGATGCGAACCCCTTTCTCTATGCGCTCGACCTTGGTAACGTGGACGTTGCAGCGAACATCCTGCAATTGTGCGGCTAGCTTGTTCCAGACATTCAGCCAACCCCCCTTAACCGTCATCTGCTGGCGATTTTTCACATTCGGGTTGAGGGACATGAACCCGGCGGCATCAGAGTATTTGATGAAATTCATCACGGGGATGGAGTCATCAGCGAGGTAGCCGTAACCAGCGGCCGTATGACCGATGCCCAAGGATTTCTCCATCTCTGGAAGCTGATTTTTGCTCAACCACTCAGAAACCGATTCACTCAGCGCATCGCCAACATGCACCAGTCCGGGGCGGGCAATGCCTGGAAACTCCGACCACTTCATAACGTGGTATTTGAGAAAGTTCTGCTTCTCATACAGGGAAGCATCATCTGGTACAACGGTTTGCTGCTGAAAATCGTAAGTGAAATAGGGGGTTGTTCGTTCGCGTTCGACTCCTAACTCATCCAACAGTTGCTTGGTGGCGTGATACTCTTCGGTGTAAACATGACCGCCCCAGTCGTACCAGTACCCATCAATTTCTATCGATGCACATTTGCCAGCAATCTGCAACTGACGCTCCAAAACCGTTACCTTATGTCCCAGTCGTTCCAGTTCATAAGCAGTAGTTAACCCAGAAACCCCCGCACCGATAACGCAAACATGACGGGGTGATTCGAGGCGGACTGGTTCGTCTGGCGAATTTGACCCGGTTCCCTGGACGGGTACGAATTGCTCAAACGCATCAACTAGCACTGCGCCGAGGAGGGCGACTTCAGCTTTAAACCGCAACTCGTGGGGCGAGATTTCCTGCTCAAAGAAGGTGTTGACGGTCGCTTGTGCTTGTTCTAAATTCTCGACAGGAACTTGCTGATAGGCGGTACCAATGGCACTGATTAACGTCCATTGTGGTTGCTCGCTGTGTTTGACCCAACAACCAGTAAATTCTCTCAGGATAACCATGCCGTCTTCTAGTCGAATATCGACGGAACGATGGATGGCTACAGCTCGATTGTCATCCACTGCCAGAATTTTTGTTGGACTAGAGCAATAGTTCGCTGCACTGCTTAAATAAGCACCGCCCAGCCAGTAGCGTTGCAGTTGCTTGCGGTTGGTAAAAATCAGTGCCTTAATATTTCCCTGTCGATCCTCCGCCCGCAGGCACACTCGACGGTGCAACTGAGTTAACGCCTCGATTTCATCCCGATTGGTGACAGAAGCGAACTGGGCGTATTGAGCAATACTCGCTTGGAGTTCCTGAGTGGGAGTGGGTTGCTGTGCGATGACTTGATCCAACACCTCTCCCCAAGCGAAAAACTGTTTTAAGACGTGGCGCAGGGCGGCTGGATATTTAGATAAAACGGTTTCCGTGACGTGCAACGCCAGTGTTTCTTGTGCATCCAAAAAATTGCGGCGTTTGGCAAAGTCGTGAATGGTTTGAGCTGCCTTTTCTAAGGCTTCTTTGAGGGAAACGTCTTCAATGGTCGGGATACTCTCCAACGCCATGAGTGCGGCTGTGGGCTGCCCGGTTTTTCTCATACTTTGGACAATTTCATAAACCAAAGTGCGAGCGTGATTGACGGATGCCCCCTCGTAGGGAGATTTTGCCCAAATAATTCCCAGACTTTCCGGCGCATTCCAGACGTTAAATTCTAAGGGTTCGATGACCTCGTTGGGAATGATTTGTCGCAACGAGAAGCGAGCGATCGTATGGTAAGGATAGAGTTCTTCGTCCCAGCCGATGGTCGTTTCCCTAGCAGCTTCGTTTAACTCCTCCGACTCTTCCACCTCTCGCAACTGGATTTGTAGTAGGTAGTCAACCCCTCCGTTTTCGACTCGCTGCTGAAAATCATCCCGCAAATACGTTCTGGGACGGGTATCGTTTTCTTTGCGAGGAACGTGATCCATTGGGGCTGGCATATCGGCTGGATTAATAAAGCCGGAGTCGGGAGACATATCGGCATTCCGCAGGCGGTAGCGCATGAAGCGGCGTTTGCCATCGTTACCGATAAACCACACCGTCATTTTGTTGAAATAATGCAGTTTGGTACAGGATTCGGCGTTGCGGGCGATGTATTGGAAATTGGGAATGATCGAGGGATACTCCTCCGTCATTTTCAACCGCTCTGGCATACTGCTGTTAAACCAGCGGAAGAAGCACTGAGCATGGGGCCAGGGAAAGTTATGCCCCGTGTTCATAATCACGTCCAAGAGGGTTTTATTCAGATCCAGGTCTTCCCATTTGGCATCGGCAGAACCATCGACAATCCGGAAGGTGGCAGAACGAACATCCATAATGGCATCGTCTTCAAAGCCTTTCCCTGCTGCATGACGCACGATGACGGGAAACTTTTGACCGGGTACGAAAAATGGATGGGCCGGTATATTCGGCTGAGGCAGAAATTCAACTTGCCCGAAGCCTGTAACCCCGACAGTATGGGTCGAACGACGTTTTAAATCTTTACCCCGCTGTCCGGTGAGCAACGCTAAGTTACTGATTAGTTTGTGAAATTCGGGTGTCATCCCTCGCAATCGAGGGTCTTCTTGTTGATCCGAACTCGTGGTTTCTTGATAGGCGATGGTATCGATTTGGAAGGCTTGTTCTTGCAAGGTTCCCTTGAGGTACGCTTGCTTGCAGGCTTGGCGGCGGAGTTTACCACTGGTGGTTTTCAAGATTGTACCGGGAGATGCGATCGCAACCGTGCGACACGAGACCTGATGTTCTCGCAATAAGTGGGAACGAATCAGGCGCACGATTTCGTGGAGTTGTTCGGAGGAGGGTTTATTGGCACGAATCTCTGCAATGACCGCAATTTGCTCTTCGCCTCTGACGACGGGATCGGATACGGAAAACGCCACCGCTCCTCCCGGTAAAATTAACGGATGGCAACGGCAGACTGTTTCTTCTAAATCTTGCGGGTACAGATTTCGTCCCCGGACAATAATCGCGTCCTTTAAGCGTCCTGCAATATAGAGTTCGCCATCCAACAAAAAGCCTAAATCGCCTGTGCGAAGATAGCGTCCTGCACTCTCATGAATGCCAGCCTCGAAAAGTTCCCTAGAAAGTTCCGGCAATCCCCAATATCCCAGCGCCTTACTGGGAGAATCGACCCAGATTTCGCCTACCTCTCCCGCTTGGCGTTGCTGATAAGTTTCGGGATCGACAATCCGCACATCGACTCCGGCAAGTGGCTTGCCACATCCCACCAAGGTTAGGGTACGACCATCTTCGGGAATCTCTGCTACCTTAACAACCCGTTCCCACTCCAGCGAGTCTCGTTCCACCGTAACGCGGCGACGCCCCAAGCCCGAAATACCGACGGTATGTTCTGCCAGTCCATAGGCGGGACAAAAAACTTGAGGATTGAGATTGCAGACAGCGAAGGCATCGAGAAACAGATCAACAGTAGTAGGTCGAATGGGTTCGGCGGCACTCATCACCACTTGTAGCGAACTTAAATCCCACTGCTGTCGCTGTTCTGGTGTCGTCTTGCGGACGGATTGCAGATAGGCAAAGTCTGGCGCGGCTGTATGGGTTGCCTGGACGCGGGAGAGTACCTCAAACCAAACCGCAGGACGTTGGACGAATGCCAGGGGAGACATGAGATAAAGATGACCGTTGCCATACAGTGAACTCAAAATCCCACTGACCAAACAAAAGTCATGGAAATGAGGCACCCACGCCACTAGTCGCGAGTCGGCATTGAATCCTAACTCCTCGCCGGTTACGCTCAACTGATGCATGATGTTACCGTGGCTAATCATCACACCTTTTGGTGCGGAAGTTGAGCCAGAGGTGTATTGCAAGTAAGCGACATCCTCTAACGTCGGCGCGTGACGTTGGGGCAACGATTCAGGATCATTTTGCAGGTCGTCTGTTCGATAGCAGGGTAACTCTGACCAAAACCCTTTTTGATCGAGAAACAAACTCGCCTCAGTCTGGCGCTTCACCGCCAGGTACTCTCCATTCGTGAGAATAGCTGAACTGCCACTATTTTGCGCGATCGCTTCAAATGCGGATAGGTCATGTTGCAACTTGAACGGATTGGGAGGCGCAACGGGAACGGGAATCACACCCGCCAACAAACAGCCAATCAAGGCTTTGACGAAATCCAGCGATTGAGGGTAAACGAGTAAAACGCGATCGCTAATTTTCAGGTTGCAGTCCCGGATGAGGAATGCTGCGATTTGCTTTGTCGTGCGATCGAGTTCTTGGTACGTTAGAGATTCTTGGTCTTGCCCATCTGCATTGACAAACGTATAGAGAATGCGATCGGGTTCTTCTGTTAATTGTTGACGGAATCTATCGAGAACCGTTTCTTTCATTGTCATAAATTTCACCATTTCAGTTGCCGACTAATCGTTACTTCTGCGCCAAACACTCGCGAATAAACCTTCCCTTCCTGGTCATGCGAGGTAATGTTCGCGACTACTTTTGTTTCATTGCTCAACTGCACGTCCATCGAAACATAGAAAGGTTTTTCCACGGGAATCTCTCGAAAATGCTCTCCTTTTTGACATCGCAAAGGTAAACTTCCAGCTTGGTTAAAATGCCGCACCCAAATCAACAGGCATTGAAATGCCATATCTGCGGCGATGGGATTAAATGCCTGTGGTGGAATCTGTCCAAACTGTCTTTCCTCTACTTTGGGTAAGACACATTTCATAGTTAGCTTTTCTGCATTGAGGTTTAAAATTTTTTGAACTTATTGAAAGCTAGCGCCATGAAACAACGTCCCATTTTAGTAGGTAGAGAGACTCGCCAATGCCTTATCTTCATTGCTATTAAAGGCTTCATAAATTGGAGCCGTTGGATTTTTCGCACCAGCTTATCTGACTGCTGTAATGATAGCGGGGCGTTCTGAGCATCCTTAAGGCGCTTCAGTACCATCATCCCGATTGCTTCACTGAAAAGCATTCCATCAAAATCAGCATTAAATAGTTTGATTTTTTGCTGTTTAGAAAAAGTGTGAATTTTACTAAAACACATATGCATAAAAATTGAGTTATCAGTATCTACACCCCAAACCAGGATCATGAAGCTACGGTATGCAGCCAACTTGCTAATAGCCATTTGTACGCCAGTTAATGAACTCGCCGAGGCAGCATTTACAATACAGTTAATCTGGCTCAAATTTAAGCGGTTAGCAATCCATTGAGCCATGATGTTGCCTAACGTACCGGGAAAATAATTTTCTTTCCATCCAATGTAAATCAGTTTATTCTTTTTAAGAATTTGTTGGGTATCTTCATCAAGCAAGCTACTGCTTTTCAACACCTCTTCTAAAACTGAAAACCGCAAACAATTAGTCAGGAATGTAATCAATTCTTATGCCCTCAAACACCTAAAATAATGGCTGACGTAAACCCATTGAAGTTTTCAGATTTATTATGTACAGCATCTTCAATTGCCCATTTAGCAACCACTAGCGACAGCAGTTGAGAAACATCTGTTATTTTTAAAATATTAGGAAGCATCCTGAACTCCATCGGATTAAAACTAACATAAGAAATAAAGCCGCCTCGCTTGCAACACATCTTATCCAGCGCTTTAGGATCGCGATTGTAGTAATCATCTATATGCCAGTCCCAGAGAAAAACTTCAGTTATACAATCAACTTGATTTATGAGGTTTATCCAGTAATCTCGTAAATTAATAGCTCTTATCAAGATAAAATTTATACTAATAAATGTAGCAAAAATACGATTAAATTCGCAGTTAATTTTGCTATTTTCGTAAAAATTATTAACATTCAAATAAATCATCTTTATTAAATAGTTTTAAAGCCTTAATTAAGATTATTATCATTAGCTTTAAGAGCGTTCGCCAAAATACTGCTGATACAGATCGCAGCTAACCATTGCTAGCTTGTCTTGCATCGTCACCAGCCCAATACTCTGTAACTTAAACGCCTGTAACTGCTCCAACTCAACGGGGGCTTTTGCTCTTAACATCTTCTCAAATGCTGCTGCTAGTTCAGGATGCTGCTGTAGGTACCACGATTTTTGATGCAGGTATTCACTATAAACTCCGGTATCTGAAGCAGCCGTTTGTAGCAGTTCCTCTAACGTTAAACTCCCTTGAGCCAGATGATATAAAGCAACACGTAATAGATAGGGATGACCAGCCACTAGCCACATCAACTGAGATAGCTCGTGGATTGATAGATTGAGTCGATGGCGGTCAGCTAAATCCTGTACTTGTTCCCAAGTAAATGAGTCTAACTGAATCTGTATCCCTACCTTAAAGGGAGACTTATTCATATTTAAAGAGGTATAAGCTTCCGTAGAATTTATCACTACTAAGCGGAGTTTTTTCCAAATATCGTTATCTTTCGCTTCCTCATGCCAAGAACGCAAAAGGGATAAAAAATCTTGGGTAACTTGGGGATATTGAAAAATTTCATTTACTTCATCCACTGCTAAAAAAAGTGGTTTATCAATTTGTGTTAGTAGATAATCTTGAAAGTAGTTTGTACAGCTAGCCTTACTACCTAAATCCTCAGACCAATAGTCATCCAATCTCGGTTTTAGTTTCAGTCTTTGACTCACTTCGTAGGCAAACCATCGCAATAACCTATTTAGGTTTGCGAGAATCAACTGATCTACTCTCTGCAAGTTCAAGCTGACTGTTTGATAGCCTAACCTTGTAGTATGAGCGAGAATCCTTCCCATCAAAGAGGTTTTGCCCATCTGTCTGGGTGCTTGGATATGGATAAAGGCTCCTGGCTTCATAATTTCTGTGTAACATCTTGTTTCATGAGGGACTCGCTCGATATAAAAGGAAGAATGTATAGAAACTCGTCCCTCTGGAAATTCCAAATCCATCAATTCTGAATTTACTGTCTCAATTAGGTTGCCAGTTTTCCTCAAAACTTGGTTCAACCATTGCCTTTCCACGATAGAACGAAAATTATTTTTACTAACTTTTACTCCCAATATGCCAGACAAAAGCCGCCATAGCTGAGGAGCAACTGTTTGTTGAATATAACTTGGGGAATATTCTAATTCTTTGGCAAATTGCTCATAAGTTTTTCTAGGATATTGCCAAAACTGATGCAACACAGCTTTTTGAATATTATTGAGAGATTTTCCGGTTTTTGCAAAGAGCAATTTTTCAACAAATTCTAAGCCGTCACGGCTTTCTTCCATAGCTAGTAAACTAAAAATATACATTGCAAAGTTGTTAGCTATAACGACCTAATTTTATAGCGCTAAAGAGTAAACTAGAACTTAATTAAAACTAGTTTTTTTATTTTCATACGGAGTATAAGGTAAATAAAACTAAAATTTTTAATTCCTTAATCTATATTTAACAATCACTGTTTTTAATAGTAAACATAGAAAAAGTAAGGAAGAAGTAAGGAAAAAAATATAACCCAGCATGAGCAGAAAAGCTCATGCTGGGTTATAGGCTGGAACGGGATAGCGAGCGCACCCGAAAAGATTGGTGTTATGGAGTACTAATTCGTTGGGCGAGCAAGATTAAACAGTGATGAAGTTAGCCTGACAAGACGCGATTAAACGAAAATAAAGCGAGCATCTGTTGTCAGGCTTGTTGAGTTTAAATCTTCGTTTTTGAGGACGGCAATCAATTCTGTTCCTGAATTAGTAAAAATGCCGATAGATGCCTTATCTGTAGACACAGATGATGGAACTGACCCCAAAGAGTAGTTGCTAGCTGTTCCCTTAAGCTGAATGCGATCTTCAGCTTCAAAGCCAACAATCTTGGCGTAGTCATTGTAGCCACCAAGGTTGTAAAAGACTGAGGTACTTTCTCCTAGAATATAGGTGTCGGCTCCGTTGCCACCCTTGAGTTCGTCCATTTGATTTGCACTCCCTGTACCACTTCCCCAACCAGTGAGGATGTCGTTACCGTCGCCGCCTTGGAGGTCATCGCTGCCAAGTCGGCCAATGAGCGTGTCGTTGCCATCACCACCCAGAAGTTTGTCGTTACCACCCTGACCATCAAGGTAATCATCGTCTTCTGCACCACCAAGAAACTCATTAGCACTGGTCCCAATAACGCGATCGCGCCCTTCTTTGGCATTTACTTTATCTTTGTGGATGCCAGAGAGTTGGCTCATGTAGATGATGTCATTAAAAGGAGTGGCATTATTATTAGCAACAATCAGTTCAAAGGCATCACTAACTGTGCCACCATCTCCATCATCGGCTGTGACATTCACATTAAAAATGCCAGGACTGGAAATAGTGCCTGATAATATACCCGTGTTGGCATTGATGCTGAACCCGGTGGGCAATCCTGTAGCACTATAAGTAAGAATCTCCCCTTGGTCAACGTCGGTAAACTTGTTGCTGACATTTAAGGAGAAGGCTTGATTAACCGAGGTGATTTGATCCTCAATTCCTTGCTCGGCCACAGTAGGAGCATCATTGACAGGAGTGAAGCTGCCTGCGGGGATAGTCACAGTTGCCGGGGTAGTGCTCAACTCACCATCACTGACGCTGACGGCATAGCTGGGTGGATTTTCACCACCGTTGTGGACGAACTGCACAAGTCCGTTGTTGATGTCGTCCTGGGTGAAGCTGGTAATTGCCGTTCCTGGAATTCCAACCGACTCGAACTGACCACCTGTGACGTTACTAGCTATGTAAGTCAGTTCAGTTGCAGGAGTATCAGAGTCAGTTACATTTAAGTTGGCAGAAGAGAAGATGACTGTAGCGCCTTCAGTGATGCTCAGAGTATTAGTTGCTAGAGTGGGAGCGTCATTAACGGAGGTAAAGCTACCAAGGCTAACTGGAGTTGCAGGGGTGCTTAACTTACCATCGTTGATGCTAACTGAGTAGGAAGGAGCTGCTTCACCACCGTTGTGGACGAACTGCACCAGTCCGTTGTTGATGTCGTCCTGGGTGAAGCTGGTAATTGCCGTTCCCGGAGTGCCTACCGACTCGAACTGGCCACCTGTGACGTTACTAGCTATGTAAGTCAGTTCAGTTGCAGGAGTATCAGAGTCAGTCGTGTTGAGGTTAGTAGAAGACAGGATGACTGTAGCGCCTTCAGTGATGCTTAGAACATTAGTTGCTAGGACGGGTGCATCGTTAACAACAGCGATCGCAAAAGACTGAGTTGCTGTCACTGAGCCGCCATTGCCATCTACTACGTTGTAGGAAAGGTTGATGGTGCCATTGAAGTTGGCAGCAGGTGTGAAGGTGTAGGTGCCGTTATTGTTGTTGACCAAGGTGCCGTTGCTGGCAGTTAGATCAGCAACAGAGAGAGTATTGCCCTCTACATCGGTGAAACCTTGTAACAAAGCACTTTGGCTGATTGTGTAAACCGTGTCTTCAGTTCCAGCAGCTAATGTTGCTGTCGGTGTACCCGTAGGTGCATCGTTGATGGGAGTGAAGCTACCCTCTGGAATGGTCACCGTTGCTGGGGTGGTGTTCAACGCACCATCGCTGACACTGACGGCATAGCTGGGTGGGTTTTCACCTCCATCATGGGTGAACTGCACCAGTCCGTTATTAATCGCCGCTTGGGTAAAGCTGACAGTGCCGTTGCCGTTAGTGGTGACGCCTGTACCGCTGAAGCTGCCACCACTGATGTTGCTAATCGTGTAGATTAGCTGCGCTGGAGTATTATCCAAGTCACTGCTGTTGAGGTTGCTGCTGCTGAAGGTAACCGTGCCACCTTCAGTGATGCTGAGGGTGTTGGTTGCTAGTACAGGGGCATCGTTGACGGGAGTGATCGCAAAGGATTGAGTTGCTGCCACTGAACCACCCTTACCATCCACTACGTTGTACGAAAGGTTGACCGTGCCGTCGAAGTTGGCATTCGGTGTGAAGGTGTAGGTGCCGTTATTGTTGTTGACTAAGGTGCCTTTTGTAGCAGTCAGGTTAGCAACAGAGAGAGAGTCACTATCAGGATCTGTGAAACCTTGTAGCAGAGCCGTCTGGGTAATGGTGTAAGGGGTATCTTCGGTACCTGCCGCTAACGTTGCGGTCGGTGTACCCGTGGGCGCATCATTCACCTTGGTAAAGCTACCAATGCTGACAACTGCTGGAGTGGTTGCTGGAGCAATGCCATCGCTAACACTGACGTTGTAGCTAGGTGCTGCTTCACCACCATCATGGACAAATCGTACTTTGCCAGTGTTGATGTCTTCGTGGGTAAAGCTTGTAATCGCTACATCTTGATTGGCAATCAACTCAAACCGACCACCTGTGACATTGCTGACGGTGTAAGTTAGTCCAGCTCCAGTTGTGTCAGGGTCAGTGGTGCTGAGATTGGCAACAGACAGGGTAACTGTGCCACCTTCGGTGATGCTGAGGGTATTGGTGGACAGAACAGGAGCATCATTGACAGCAGTTACGGTCAAAGTCCGGTTGCCCGTAGGTTGTAAGACTGGATCACCAGCTAGCCCACCGTACTCTACAACGTAACCTGCCTGATCAGTATTAGTGTTAAAGATGTCATTCCAGGCATTATTGATCCAGAAGTGAGCGTAATGCTCGGTGCCCCCAAAATTATCTGGCTGACCGGCCACCCAGTTAAAATACTGACCGTTGGCTGGAGTGCTACCGTTGCTAAAGATGCGTCCTTGTCCATTGTTTTCTAACCCCTCTGGACCAGTAACCCACCGCCACACGGACTCTGTCGCTGCATCGCTGGCACCTATCCAAGCCCGCTGACCTTGTAATTTGCCTGCGATGAAAGAGTTCTCTTGAACGGAGGTAACTGTCGCCAAATATCCCTGTATCCCTAGAATGGTTCGTCCTGCGGCAGCAGTTCTGGCATTTGTCCATGAAATGCCTGGCGCAGAAACAAACTCATAGAAATGCCCATTAGCCGCATTAAATGAAGCAGGAGCAATGGAGAAAGTAATGGAGCGATCGCTGGTTGTCGGTGCATCGCTGGTATTGAAGTACCGCACCGAACGAAGCGCTGTCTGGTAGTCCGCGATTGAGGCTGTACCTGACAACGACAAGATGCCAGTGGTGGTGTTGTAGCTACCGCTGATTCCGAGCTGGTTATTGAAGAGCAGGCGATCTTGGCTGGTGTTGAAATTTGTGCCGATGCTGACCGTCGCACCAGTGAGCGTATTGGTTCCATTGAGGAACAGCGTTGGATCGATGACGACACCTGAATTGTTTTCTACATAGTTCCCGGAGCCAGGTGTAGTAGCCAATTCCAATGCACTAGCAACGGCACTGGTTGCGGCACTAGTGACCGATTCAGCAGTGCCCTGTCCGTCAGTGTAGGCGGCGGTGACAGTGATGACCTTACCAACCTGGTTTTGTCCGAGAGTGAAGGTGCTGCTGGTGGCACCGGCGATGTTAGTTCCGCCAGCCTGCCACTGATAGCTGATTGTGCCCAAACCATCAACATCAGACAGGGTGTTATTGGCAGTCAGGATTGCGCCCTGGGTGGGGTTGCCGGAGATGGTGACGCTGCCTGTCGGTGCATCGTTAACAGGAGTGATCGCAAAGGACTGAGTTGCTGCCACAGAGCCACCCTTACCATCCACCACGTTGTACGAAAGGTTGACAGTGCCATTAAAGTTAGCAGCAGGCGTAAAGGTGTAGTTCCCACTGCTATCTGCCGTCAGAACCGTGCCATTGGCTGTAACATTGCTCAGTAACAAGGAATCGCCATCAACATCACTAAAGCCTGCTAGCAAGTCGGCTTTGCTGATAGTGTAAGGAGTGTCTTCGGTTCCAGTTGCTAGAGTTGTGGTCGGTGAGCCTGTTGGTGCATCGTTGACTGCTGTAATACTTGTGTTGATGATGTTGGTGCTACCAGAAATCGCCGTAGTTCCCCCATTCGTACCAGTGTTCAGATTGATGCGAGTACCTCCACTGGTAAACCCACTGCTATAAGTGTTATCCAATGCCCGAACAGTTAAAGCAGGGGGATCACCGTTGTAATTGGCAACGGGAACAAACCGGACTACTGTGCTGGCAGAGAGTGCCAGAGCCGTTGCACCATCCGCAACCGTGCCCACAGCAAACCAGTTCGTACCATCTGTAGAGTATTGCCACGTCCCTTGTGTAGTTGTATTTGCGGTATTCCCAACTACTGCAACACCGCCAAGGCTTGCGCCTGCATCCGGGTCGCTAAACAGCCCATTGAAGAGGGTGGAAATCGTTTGACCGTTAGGGTTGGTGGTATCTTCCGCAACAGCAGCTAATGTTCCATTGCCTGTAAGATTAGGTGCCTGGTTGAGGAGCGATAGTCCAATATCATTACCATCCCCTGCCGCATAAGAGATGGTGGCATTTATTCCAGAACCCAGATTGACTGTAGCTCCTTGAGCTAAGCCATTAAATTTTCCATTGATAGCATCAACACCATCATTGTTGACAATGATAAATGTGTTGCCACCACCTGGCGTAAATCCGCCAAACAGTGATGTATTCAGCACAGCACTCGTGCCAATCGTCACTGTACCCGTTACATTTAGCTGATCGTAGAATCCAGCTCCATTGCCTGCCGATGTACCGCCCAACTCTACGTTGAACAGTGAGCCGTTGGTAAAGTTAACAGAGCGTGTGTTGAGAATACCAATGCCACTACCAGGAGCTAGTACACCGCCACTGTTAACCGTGACATTGCCAATTACTGTGCCCGATCCGCCGAGGGTTCCACCGCTATTGATGGTAGTGCCAGCGGTAGCAGTTTTACCATTGACATCAAAAATGCCTTCATTAACAACAACTGATGAAAAAGTTTCATTGGAACCTAGCAATGCTTTGTCTGTTGAGGTAGCCTTATCGATCGCAAGATTACCTTGGGTCCCGCTCCCCAATCCTGTAAAGGTGTTTGTCGCACTGCCGACTAAAGTAATGGCACCCGTTCCACCGAACCCATTGGCATCACTAGAAATCACATCTCCAGCAACTTTAATACTGAAGCCACTGCTTGTAATTGCACCAACTTGGGTGATGGTCAGGTCATTGTTAACCACCAAGTCCTTGCTCAGGATGAAGTTAGAACCTGAGTGAAACTTCAACTCAACATCATCAATAGACCCAGTGAAATTACTGGTATAACTGTCGTTAAGAAAGTTATTCGGCTCTCCAAAGATCACCTTACCGCCAGCATTTTTGAGCAGACCTGAACCGGAGAGAGTGCCACCGCGTAACCGCAGGTCATCGGTGAGCAAAACATCGCCCCCCGTTTTGGCAACATCGAGATTCACCAGCACCCCAGTCCCACTGATACTCTGGTCAGTGCTGCTTACCAGTTGAATAGCCGAGTTGGTGTTGCTAAAGTTGGCATCGTTGGTGATGACATCTCCAGTTACCTTGATGTTGAATGTGCCACCACTGCCTGTGATTGCACCAATCTCGGTGATGGTCAGGTCATTGTTAACCACCAAGTCCTTGCTCAGGATGAAGTTAGAACCTGAGTGAAACTTCAACTCAACATCATCAATAGACCCAGTGAAATTACTGGTATAACTGTCGTTAAGAAAGTTATTCGGCTCTCCAAAGATCACCTTACCGCCAGCATTTTTGAGCAGACCTGAACCGGAGAGAGTGCCACCGCGTAACCGCAGGTCATCGGTGAGCAAAACATCGCCCCCCGTTTTGGCAACATCGAGATTCACCAGCACCCCAGTCCCACTGATACTCTGGTCGGTGCTGCCTACCAGTTGAATGGCCGAGTTGGTGTTGCTAAAGTTGGCATCGTTAGTGATGACATCTCCAGTTACCTTGATGTTGAATGTGCCACCACTGCCGACAATTTGATTGACATCGGTGATGGTGAGGTCATTGTTGACCACCAAATCTTTCACTAGAGTTAGACTCCCAGTAGGCGTCGCAACTTCCAGGTTGTACAGCGCTGCTGTACTATCTACAGTCTGATTTCCAGTGAAGCGTACTGTTCCTGTCCCTGAGTCAAAACTGCTGGCATTAGCGATCGCCAATCCCCCTGAAACCGCCAGTGTATTTGACCCCAGGCTAAGGCTTCCTGTATAAGCAGCAGCCACCTGAAGGTTTTGAATACTGACATTGCCATTAATAGTGGCATTTTTGGTCGATGTTCCATCAAAAGATGCCACATCATCTGCATCAGGAATACCGTCTGCATCTGATCCTGTGCCACTAACGAGGAGCCAATTCGCTGCCTCAGTCCAGTTATTGGTTGTACCGCCACCACTCCATTTAAAAGTTGCCATAAAAATTCCGGAATATGTTTCAGTAACTTCTTTACAAAAAGCAAGCCGTGGTTCTACCTGTGATGGACTCTGCCCATTAGCAACAGGTATCGTTGTATCCAGTCTCCAATTCGTTTCTAAATCTCCGTTACCAACCCTAATCGTTGAAGCGTGGACAGAGGCTCCGGTTAACTCACTCAAGCAGTGGATGAAGGCTTGTCCGCGATCGCCTTTTGCAACTTCACAACCGTAAATTAACAGTTCAGCATTGGGAGCTAGCCAATCTGCCCAGCTTAAAAGTTCGTTTCCATAGTGATTTAGGGTTTCTAGACTGAGTTCGCGATCGCCAATATAAATTGCACCAGAAGCACCATGAGAGACAATGTGGACGCTGCTAACTCTCTGCCGTTCCGCCAGTGCCCGACTAATCTGCTCCACACCATCCTGTCTAGAGTCGAGGACAACCACCTCAATTCCTGGCGCAACTCCAGCAACTAAACTTTGGTAATCTTCTAGCCCGGAATCAATAAAGGCAATTCCATCCAGGACTTGCCCAACTTCATGAAAGTTTTGATGATAGTTAATTTCTCTGCTGAGTGTCATGCCTATGTTTCTTGCCATTTTTACAAAGTTATCGGTTTCAATTACATTAAAAGAGTACATATCGAAATAATTGCTCGAGTGTTTTCTGAAAAGTGAGTCTCATGGCGATTCACTTTTAACACTGTCCTTCTGACTTCTAGCTTTTGATTGACTCTTGTTTTTTCAATAGAATCTACAAGAGAGTCTGATTTTGAGGGATATTAAAAAACAGTAAAAACACCTCTTCCCAAAGCTTTTTGATTCAAACAAAAAGCTTTGGGAATCCATAAAATATAATCCTTCAAGAAGTGAGACTAAGTTTGTGAATGAAAATGATTTAAATAGTAAGTATTGTCAAATGATTAATTATTTAAGATTCAATTTATCACTCGCTATTCAGTATGCTTAATTGGCTCAATAGTGTCGATATATAAAAGTTCGTATATTTGTGAATATATTCAAAAATTAATCTTTAAAAGAATAAGCAATGACTTTACCCAATCTTTAACTAGATAGATTGATAAATACTCCTTTTTATGTATCTAAACTAAATATTACAAAATATTCGATAGGTCAATATATATAACTTCGTATATAAAATCGTAACGATCCACAAAACATTTTAAAAGTCAATACAGTTAAATTCGTATTTTCGTAATAGTAAAGTCTGTTATTGAGAAAAAGTGATCGCAAGCCAAATTGATGGAGAGTTGAGGAAGACTAGTCTCTAGTGCAATCACCAGGAATCAAGATGGTAAGTTAAGCGATCGCTTTTTCTCCCTTTGGGTCTTCTTTGCCCTCAGCGGTTTGCAAAAAAAGGATTGTTGTCAGATTAAAAGCGCTATCATCGTTCCCTAAAAATTAGATTTGGTTAAACCTAAACTCTTCTTTAATAGCTTGAAGCACTCTTGGTAAGCAAGGAAAAGTTAGGGAGAAAGTCAGATGATTGTAAAGTTGGATTGGGTGTATTCCAAAAAGGTAGGGAAAAGGTAAGACATACCGCATGAGTCAAACAGATAATGAGGATATTCCATTCAAACAGCTGCTAGGATTGGTAGACGCTGCCGTTTTCAATGCCACAGGCAAACACCTGGAAACTCACCAACAACAGGAGGATTTGCTCGGCTTTTTATACGACCTGCCTGCTACGGTGAAAGTGGTTATCACCAGTCGAGAACCCACTCCTTTTACCAGCACTATTCGGCTGGCAGCTTTGCCCGAACCTGAGGCTATCTACTTAATCCAACACCAGGCTAGGGAAAAAGACATACAGCTTAGTTTGGAACAATCCCAGCAACCATCGGCAATCTCCAGACTGGATTTGATGCAAGTGGGATCTGGTGCTTTGTTCACCTGGGCATGGCAGGAGTTTTTTGATGGGGTCAACTACTTCCGTCGAGCGCTCGGATTGGTGGTGTTAGGGGCCATGATCGCCCTCAGACTGCATATCGGTTGACCTTGAACCCGCCACTTTATCCGGCAGGAGTTGTGGGCCGCGATCCGACAAAACACGAATGCCAAGCTATCCTCTCCTGCCTCGCCTTTACCTTTGGTACTTACTATAAGAGCGATCTCTGCGGTTTGCGTCTGAACGCCAGAAGCCTTCAGAATCCCCTCATCAAACATCCAGCGATCGCTCAACGTATAAAGGTCGCGATCGCTTGTGAAAAACAGGCTTTTCAAAAATAATCAGGCGCTCGCAGATGGCTCTTACCTTCACCAACCAATCATCGATACTGCCTTACGCTTCTGCTCTGGCGACACTTCCAAGTAGCGTTGCAAAGTACCCAGGTCGTTGTGGCCTGATATCTCTTGAATGTGCCTGAGCGGTATCCCGGCATTGTGCATCTGGGTGAGAGCAGTTCGCCGGAAGCTGTGGGTACTCACCCCCTCGACTCCTATGCGCTTGCAGGCATCTTTCAGAATCTTATCAGCCATAAACCGACTCAGGTGTTCCTTCCCCCTGATTCCAGACGGGAACAGCGCCCCTGGTTGAGCGAGCGGGTACTCTGCCAGTATTGCCGCGAGTGCAGGTTGAATGTCCACGACGCGGGTTTTCAGTTTTCCCTTCGTGGTAGACTTCCTGAAAGTCAACGTTCCACTTTTAATGTCCGTGGTCTGGAGCGCCAGCGCTTCCGACACCCGACACCCGGTAAACAAACAGATGGCAAACAAAGCGCGATCGCGTGGCGACTTAAACCCATCAGTGAACAAACGCCTCAATTCATCCCCTGTGAGAATTTTTCCTTGCCCGTTGCCGCTAACTTTCATGGCTTCGCTTTGTGAATCCACCTAGACTACACGAAACATGGATTTCGTGGAATAGATGCCCAAAAGTATTGCTCTAGCGTTGATTAAAAGATTTCGGATTGTTGGATTCAACCGAGCTTATCAATCCCGCTCCATCCGCTTCACGAGAGAATCAGGGTTTCGGGCGCAATCGATGATTTTTGCTTATGCCTGCGCTGTTATCACCGTCATCAAGTAAGGTCCGTGACGCTGAATTTGTAACTAATCGTTTGTTCCCTCTGGTGTCCACAGTTGTTCCGATTCAGCAAGGAGTTGGAAATCTTGAGTGCGATCGCCCTTAAGAATTCGGCGCTCCGAATTCTAGCTTCACTAGCCAGGAGGATCGGAAGTTGAGACAGCGATCGCTATCTGGTTCCGTAAGATGCAGGGCACAAACTAGAAAAGGATTGCGAGGAGTGCTAAAGCAGCGATCGCGGTTTATCTTTTCAAGACTGATCCGGCTGCTCTCGAAGGGTGTGATCACGCTCCTTTCAAGAGCAACGCTGCAAGGTAGAAGCGAAGCTTACAGGGTGCGATCTGCGCGCAGAGCGCGATGACTTATGCCTTTGAAGCAATAAACCTCATGGAAAAGTCGCAGGTGGGATGGTTACAAGTCGGGAAAAGAGTTTATGACGATGTAGAGCCGGATCGGGCACCAGTGCGATCACCGGTTGAGAAATATATGTATTCCGGATTGGAGGAAAATCCTCTCTCAACTCCAACCGAGGATTCTGGTTTGATCGAACAGGACTCTTGAATCACTGCCTTAAATGCGATCGCCAGTCGGGAAAGTCGCATATCCCGACTTGCAGGAAAGTTCTCTGTTAACTCCAATCAACCGTTCTGGGTTGATAGACCAGGACTTTTGAACCGTTGTTAAAAGTGCGATCACCATTGAGAAATACAAGAGTCTCTTTGCGATACCCTGCTGGACAAGATTAATCATGTTCGACAATTACGAATCCTGAGTAAAAGGTGCTTTCCTCAAGCCGAGCCAATTGATTTAAGAAAGCAACGGCTGCATCGATCGAAGTCAGGCTGGATTCCCGCCGCTAGGGACACAGACTCACCGACAACAGGCTGTGGAAAATTACCTAGCCTCGATCTAACCGCTTGAATAGGTGCAATCCCTCTGTCTTGAAGCCCCTGAAATCAGGATGAGCAATCGCATCCTTCATTTGCTGCTCTTAGTTTTAGTAAAAGGCTTGAGTTACAACTGATGTAGCAACCTGGACATTATGGGAAATGGCTATGACAGGCAAGCACTACATCACAGTTCACCATCATCCATTAGCTCTTTCATCAGCTTGTCCAGCCTGTCGTTCGCATCTTTGGCAAAGTTGATGCACTCCACACTTGCAGCCATTCCACCTGCTGCCGTAACCGTTCCTTGTGCAACTTTTCCGGATAGCAGGAGCGTATCACCCACAAGACTGATCCAACAAAATGAATGAATCTAATCAAGCTCCGTCCTCGTCTTTATCACTACAACTGCTACTCAAAGAACTGGAAAACTTGGTAGCCTTTGAATCCGGTAGGAATGGCACCCCTTGGATTAGTATGGCTAGACTCACAGAACTTTTTCATGAAAAGCATGGGTTTTCACCTGAACAAGTGGCAATCAATCAAGGTTATAGTGATAGTTTAAAAAGCCTTATAAAAAGTAGCGGAAATTTTTCGATCTACAGCACGCCAATATCTCAAGAGTTTCATATAGCTCTTTTTCAGGCCGTAGTTCCTAGTTATAAAGAAATTCAGATATCTCCAATTCAATATAGAATTAAGCGGCTTCGGAAAATTGATAGATACTTGCTTCAGACCCTTCTGGTTCAACCCAAAGTGAAGCGAGTCCGGAAAGTCGATAAAGCTTTAGTTAGGACACTGGAAGCTAAGGATGCTAAAGAGACTCCACACTACCAAAAACAAAAGATATTAGAATCTCACCCAAACTTGCTTGCTGAGATTAGCTCAGAAAATGACTTAGAGGTAGCTTTAATAGAGATTATCAGGAGTTTAACGGAAAATAACCCAAAAAAGTTTGTGACGATTGCGGTATTAAGCAACAAGTTTTGTGGCTATTATAAGCAACCGATACGGGCTGTTATGCGAACTATGTGCCCTGATATGAGATTGATTGAGTTACTTCAGGCTAACCCTAGTCTTTTTGTCCAGAAAGTGGATGATGGCTGGCAGGTTACTATAGAAACTCATTTTATAGATTGAGATATTGGCGAGAGATATAACAACTGCGCTGCGATGTCCTGATATCGACAGCCAGTACGACACGGCAGTTAATCATTCTGAGAACTATCCAACCAAAAACTCAAAATCCCCCGGCGTGACCGGAGGGATTCAAAAGCTATTATTTTACATATTCAGCTTTTAGCACTTCAGCACTCTTTCTTTTCTTTTGCGAAGAGTAGCGGTAACGCCGAAAACTGCTAATCCTAATAGTGCTGAAGGCTCAGGAACAGGTTTAACGTCGGGAGGTGCTACATTGCCATATTCAATATTATCTATAGCGTTAAAAGTTCCATCCACCTGCCGGTCTCCAAATGCCGAACCACTTGTAAAAATCACTTGGTCAAATGAGCCATCAGTTGCCACAACTCCAAAAAATCCCTTGGCACCTTCAGTTGGAGTAATTGTACCTACAGTTTGACCGGAAATGATAATCGAGGCAGCATCACCCTCAAAATCATAGTTTTCAAAGTCAAAGCCAAAGGCAGAGAACAAACCTGGCAATTTAATTGTTACTTTTTCACCAAAGTCTAAACCATTTAGATTCAGTAGGGGAGTATTATCAATACCAGTAGCACCAGTAAACTCGTAGGGTTTAACATCTATTAGAACTTCACCAACAACCTGATTTCCGCTAGCATTGGTACTTAATATAAGTGAGCCAGCAGGTAGAGAGCCACAACACTCACCAAGCGATATATCTGTGGTAAACGAATTAAAATCTTCTTTACCGGTAGTTTCGCTAATAATTGCCAGCCATGATGCCCTGTCATTATAGGTTTGAAAGGCCAAAGCATTGGCGAAGTCGCTAATACAACTTAGCAGCACCGTACCAGTAGAAAGTAAAGCCACAGACAAAGCTGTTTTCAACATAATATTTTTTATCTTTCAGAAAAACTTAAGTACTGACAGTGTTTCACGAAGAAACTTGCTTGGCAAGGCAGTTCTAGCTGTTTCAGCCAATCTTCATCAAATCTTTAAAAACAATGAGGTACTTTTGTGAAGACGAAAAAGCACTGAAATTAACATTGAGTGTATCGGTGATTGGCTAATAGATTTAGCAGAAATTTCAATTAACTTGGAAATTTTGTTGAGGAAATGTCCGCAATTGTGCTCATTGATTTATGTATTACAAAACGACACTAATATGTCTCCACGACAATTAAAAAGTCGCTGTACAGTACAAGATGTGAGTTTAGTAAAATTTCATTTTACGTCTATTAAGTAAGATTGAGTTCTTTAAACTACCTATTCTAAGCCTACCTTCCTCTTCTTCCTCTTACCTATTTTCTAGTTATTCTAATAATTAATCCCTGAACTAAACTCAGTATAATTTTGCATTCGAAAAATTTAAAATTATGTATATTTCCTGATATTTCTATCAATTTAACTGTTGAATTTTATGTTTTTCTGATGAAGACCCAGGACAAGTACGGAATGTTGTCGTTTTAGGAGATTACAATGTCGAGTGACACAAGCCACAGAGAGTAAAAAGCCTAATCCAGGCTTAGGAAATTTTAAAAGGAGCAAGAATGTCAAGCAGAATCCTGAGCAAATTAGCTATTGCAACTGTTGGTGTAGTCCTGAGCTTGGCTACAATTTCAACTAAACCAAGCCAAGCAGCTACAATCAGATATCGTTTTGATGTGTATGACGTTGAAGGCCCTAACAATGAGTTTTTCGAGAGCGGTTTCGGTTTCTTTAACTACGAAAATTCATCCATCAGCGGAATAGAACTTGAAACAGTTCCAGTTAGTGACCTTTCTTTTATATTAAATGGGATGCCTCAGCTGACGGGGCCTGATTGTTGCAATGGGCAAGATAGGGTAGAAACCGTGTCTTTTTTGGAAGGGGAAATCTTAGGATTGACGTACAGTCGTTATCGAACTTTTTCTATCTTAGGGAAGACTATAGATTTTAGTTACCCCGGTCAGGGTCCAACACCCCAAGGAAAGGTAAGGTATACATTACTTGACGGGGCACAACCTCCTAAGTCTGTTCCGGAGGGAAGTACAACCTTGGGGCTGAGTGTTCTAGGTTTAGGCTTCTTAGTGAAGAAAAAGCTAAGTAGGTCAACATAATTAAACGTAGGGTGGGTACTGCAACCCGTTTCTACTCCCATCTCGCACCCTTCTCAAAAAGCAAAATTATCGGGTGTGTATAGCCCTTCGGGTATGGATGCGCTAAAGCAAGAAGTATGGCACTAGATTTCGAGGCTAAGGAAGTCTATCTAGATGGTGCCTCTTGCTTGATACATCGTATTTTGGTAGTGCTCAAGATGTAAGGATGCATTGTAGTGGTGAACGAAGTACCAAATTGCCCCGATATGGTTCTCCAACTTCTAAGAATTCGATAATGTCTTCCTCACTAAACGCGATACTCGCTGGCGCAAAGTGCAGTTAAACCGCTCAATATAACTGGTCTTACCACTGTCTTTACCCACACTTTGATGTCGCTTACTTGGAAAGACCTCATCGTACGCAGCCCAAAAATCAGTAGACCTCTTGCGGAATTAAGATTATTTGGCTATTTTTAGCTCATAATTATAAATTCCTGCAATTAGATTTACTCGCAATCCAAATCGCTTCCTTCGATTTCTATAACGGCTA
>NZ_JACJOQ010000357.1:0-10766 GCF_014695635.1 Coleofasciculus sp. FACHB-712
ATCCACTCCAGCGGCGTCTATAAGTTGCGCGATCGCATAATCCCAAGCTGTCAACACGACAATGGGACGCCCCTGTTGTTTCCACTGGATTAATTGCTGGGTGGTGACTGCCATTTTTTAGATGCGATTTTGAGAAGGTTGTTAATCATTGGTAGGGATAGGCTAGAACCCACCCTACTTGTAAAAATTAACAACTATTTCAGCGCTCCGGTTTCATCGTTTGCACAAATCTTAGAAAATCGTCAGTTTCCCAGCCGTCTTCAATATCTAGGGTCTGTATGTTAAAAACTCCTACAGAACCGTCAGTCAGTTCGACTTCCATCGGCACTGTTCCACCAAGACCATAGGTGTTCACTACCTGTTCTACCAGAGTACAAGGCATATTGAACGTACCCATATCGATTCTGCCATTGTTAGCTCTGTAATCCCAAACGACTACCTTTTCAATTCCAGCAGAATAGGGTTGCTGACAGTAGAATCGATGACTCAAGGCAATCATCCGCGCCATGTGGACATCGTAGCGGCGCATCTCACCCCCGAAAGCAGAAACAGTCGTGTTTCTATCGGGGACTTCAAAGTAACCCAGTCGTACGTTAGCACTGGCATCGAGGGTATTTTCTAATCGGATGGTATTGATCCGGATGTCTGCTGGACTAGCAGCTTGAGCGATCGCAGAGAAAGCCGTGGCAGCGATCGCTGCACTTACAACAGTTTTGGCAAATTTTTTCAGCATGGAAGCGTCAATCTGTTAATGACTCAAACAACCTGTAACAGACTTCAACTTCCGGCTGACTTATTCCGTTAATCTAGACCTTGACAAATTGTTTACTCTTCTCCCCGAACGAAGGCTAAGTGCGGGGTCACGCGCCCTGTCGTCAAGCTAATCCAAGCGAGTCCTTCACTGGTTCCCACCCACAACTTATCGGCGACATCCGTTGATAAAGAGAGTATCCGACTGGAGGGGAGGTCGCCAACTCGATCCAGAACCGCACCCGTATCCGGATTCAATCTCAATAAACCATTATCTGTCCCCACCCAAACGCTCCGATCTTGGGCAAAGCGCACAGCGGTAACGTTGCGCCCCCTGAGTGGCGTCACCGACCGCAGCACATCCCCGGTTTTTGGGTCAATGACTAGCAAACTGCTGGGCGTTCCTGCCCAAATCCGTCCCTGTGGATCTAGGGTGAGAGCTTGCACTGTGGTGCCGGGAATATCCCTCAGCCGCTTCATCACAAAGGCATTGGCGGTATTAATTCGCACTAATCCTTCTAAGGTTCCAACCCATAACTGACCTTCGCGGTCGAGGGTGAGGGCATTCGCTGACACTCCGGGAAGCTTTTGCACCGTTGTCATTAACAATCCCTGGTCGGGACTGATCATGGCAAGACCGCGATCGCTTCCTACCCACAGATAACCCCGCTGGTCAGTCAATAGCGACAACACCCGATTAGACGGTAAGGTGAAATTTTGCGCCGTCACTTCATTGCTGCGGGGATCTACACGCAGCAGTCCTTCGTAAGTTCCCACCCAAACTCGTCCCACTCGGTCTTGCGCTAACGCGCCGATGGTGTAGTTTGGTAGAGCAATCCGAGCCAAAACATTGCCTGTCCTCGGATTTATCCGCGCTAAACTCTGCCAGGAACCAACCCAGAGACTGCCGGTATAACCCGGTTGCAATGCAGTGACGCGAAAATCTGCGGGTAGGGGGGTGGCTTCTTGCCGTCGGCGTTCGGGGGGCAAGGGACGACCTCCAGGCGGCGGCGATGAGGGTGGATAGGTGAGTAGGTCATCTCCCCGGTCTACCTCCGTAGATTGTTGAGCTAGTACGCCACTACCACGGGTCTGTGAATCTGATTGGATGATTCCCCATACTGGTAGGCTTAAAGAAAGCAGCGTAGCACTAATAAACAAACCGATACGCTCACTCAAGAATGCCATCGCTAATCTCCTTAGAAGAGGCTTTGCTAACGTGCCTCTCTTCATTTAGCTGAAATATAAGTTCCTACTACATTTAAGCCTGTGTTAGCGACAGATTGAAAAATTACAACGAAGTCGCGATCGCAGATTGCATAACTTGAGTATATGTACTCAACAAATTAATCACAAACGCCAAATGTTTTTAGTTTGCCATTGACAAAGTAGAAAGCATTTGAACAGTATGCAAGGGTGCCAATTTCTAAATATTGAGGGACACCGGCTGAATCAGTTGGTAGTGCTTTCCAGAGTTCAATTGCTGGTTTTGCTTTAAAAATTTGCTGTTCGGATGTTCCAGATTTCAAAGGAGAATATTCGCGGGCGGCTGGTCCGAGTTCTCCGGATGGTTTGAAGCTAATCGCTGTGTAAATAGTGCCTTCTGAGGAGTCTGGAAGATGGCTGAAATCCTTAACCACGGCTGAATCGAACTGTCCGCTGCTCTGGCTAATGGCGATCAAAAATCGAAAATTATTATTTTTAGGGTTGACTAACAATAGAGCGTAATCTTTCTGCTTGTCTTCGTTGAAGTCAGCAGTGAAAATGCTACAAGTCGTTCGCTGTCCGGGATTTTCTCGCTCGTAGGCACGAATGGAAGCGACAAAGTCCGATTCTTGCGCCAAGCGATACTTGCCCAAGCTTGCTTCGAGCGATTTGGGAATTTCTCCTTGGCACTGAGGTTCTGGTAGCGCTGTCATGGATGGGGCTGCTTGAGTCCCGATGGAAGCTGGATCGCGGCGAGAGGCCGTCACATCGGTTAATGTACTCAGCGGCAGATGGTTGGATACAGCGATTGCACTACACGCTCCCAGCATCAAGGATGCGGCTAGGAGAGAAACTTTTTTTAGCATTCCCAACAAAAAACAACGACCCTATAATATTCGGTGCGCGATCGCTATTTTCAGTGATTTTTATTCGTTTACTAATTGTTTCCAAAAGTCAAGTCTTTATTTGTAACAAAACCTATAGATTTATAGGTAATAAGTAAAGCTTATGTTTACAAAAAGAAGATTAGAATATCAACTTATTACCTTGCTGGTATAGTTAAAAATTAATAAAGAAAAAAGTTATGGGATCGCTTAAACCCGTAACAACATTCAGGATTCCCTCAGGAAGGAAGACATGTCTTACTCTCAAACAAAAACTCAGACAAAGACTGGGTATAAGGCCGGGGTTCAAGATTACAAACTCACCTATTACACCCCAGACTATACCCCCAAAGATACTGATGTCTTGGCGGCTTTCCGGGTTACGCCTCAGCCTGGTGTTCCTCCAGAAGAAGCTGGTGCTGCTGTTGCTGCTGAATCTTCCACAGGTACCTGGACAACAGTATGGACAGACCTGCTGACAGACCTGGATCGTTACAAGGGTCGTTGCTACAACATCGAGCCAGTACCAGGCGAAGACAACCAATATTTTTGCTATATTGCTTATCCCCTGGATTTGTTTGAAGAAGGTTCTGTTACCAACTTGTTGACCTCTCTGGTGGGCAACGTGTTTGGTTTCAAAGCCTTACGTGCGCTGCGCTTGGAAGACTTAAGAATTCCTGTTGCGTACCTCAAAACCTTCCAAGGCCCTCCTCACGGGATTACCGTTGAGCGCGACAAACTGAACAAGTACGGTCGTCCTTTGCTGGGTTGTACGATTAAGCCGAAGCTCGGTTTATCAGCTAAGAACTACGGTCGTGCCGTCTATGAAGTCCTGCGCGGTGGTTTGGACTTCACCAAAGACGACGAAAACATTAACTCCCAGCCTTTCATGCGCTGGCGCGATCGCTTCCTGTTCGTTCAAGAAGCCATCGAAAAAGCTCAAGCTGAAACAGGTGAAATCAAAGGTCACTACCTAAACGTGACTGCTCCCACCTGCGAAGAAATGATGGAACGGGCTGAATTCGCTAAGGAAATCGGCACACCGATCATCATGCACGACTACCTGACGGGTGGCTTCACTGCTAACACCACCCTCGCTAAGTGGTGCCGCCGCAACGGTATCCTGCTGCACATTCACCGCGCTATGCACGCTGTGATTGACCGTCAAAAGAACCACGGTATTCACTTCCGCGTTCTCGCCAAGTGTCTGCGGATGTCTGGTGGAGACCACCTGCACTCCGGTACCGTCGTTGGTAAACTGGAAGGCGAAAAAGGCATCACGATGGGCTTTGTTGACCTAATGCGTGAAGACCACATTGAAGAAGATCGCTCTCGCGGTATTTTCTTCACCCAAGACTGGGCTTCTATGCCTGGTGTGATGCCCGTGGCTTCTGGTGGTATCCACATTTGGCACATGCCTGCTCTGGTGGAAATCTTTGGTGACGACTCCTGCTTGCAGTTCGGTGGTGGAACCCTTGGGCACCCCTGGGGTAACGCACCTGGTGCAACCGCCAACCGTGTTGCTTTGGAAGCTTGTGTCCAAGCTCGTAACGAAGGTCGCAACCTGATGCGCGAAGGCGGCGACGTGATCCGCGAAGCTTGTAAGTGGAGTCCTGAGTTGGCGGTTGCTTGCGAACTTTGGAAGGAAATCAAGTTCGAGTTCGAGGCAATGGATACTCTGTAATCTAATGACAGAGTCATGATTGTTGAGTGCTGAGTTAAACTTAAACAAACTCAACACTCAAAATTCAGAACTCTTTAGGTCTGGGGTCAAATATGGATCTCAAGCAAATTGCCAAAGACACGGCTAAGACACTGATTAGCTACCTGACTTATCAGGCAGTGAAAAATATCGTGGCTCAGTTGAGCGAAACAAATCCTCCTTTGGCAATTTGGCTGAGTAACTTTTCTAAAACGGGCGTCATCCAAGATGGAGAAGCCTACGTCAAGGAATTACTCAAAGAAAATCCAGAGTTAGCGCTTCGGATTATGACTGTGCGCCAGCATCTTGCAGAGGAAGTAGCAGACTTTTTACCTGAGATGACTCGCACTGGTATTGAGAAATCTAATATCGAATATCGGCGTCAACATCTCGAGCGAATTACGCTACTTACTTTACCTGACCCCAGCTTCCAGCCGGAACAACAAACTGAATCACCAGGCGAGTCTGGATAACCTCGACCGTCATCTGACAGAACTCTTCAACTTTGGACGTTAGACCGCATCAAGCGTCCACTTAGCAGACATACCTACAAGGAAGACCACACAACTATGAGAACTCTGCCTAAAGAGATTCGTTTCGAGACTCTTTCCTATTTGCCAGCGCTTACCGACGCGCAAATCAACAAGCAAATCCAATACATCCTCGACCAAGGCTATATTGCAGGGGTTGAATTCAGCGATAGTTCTGCACCGGAACAGCACTACTGGACATTGTGGAAACTGCCTCTGTTCAATGCTACGACAACCCAAGAAGTTCTCACTGAAATCAAAGCTTGCCGTTCTGAGAACCCCAACGCCTATGTCCGAGTCATGGGCTTTGATAACATCAAGCAGTGCCAAGTTCTCAGCTTCATCGTTGGGAAACCAAACCAAAGAGGTTACTAAACCTTAATTAGTCAGGTGGGCGCTGCCTAACCGACTCACTTTTAACTCGTTCGTGCAAAATTGGAGAGGCAGAGCAATCTACCTCTCCAATTTGTTTGTTTGATGCCTAGCAATCGGAGCATTCACTTTAACAGACTATGACCTACTACATTTCTCCCCGCTTTTTAGACAAGCTGGCGGTTCATATCACCAAAAATTTTCTTGACCTCCCTGGAGTACGAGTTCCTCTGATTCTCGGAGTTCACGGACGGAAGGGAGAGGGAAAATCTTTTCAGTGTGAATTAGTATTTGAGCGGATGGGCATTGAAGCTGTCCATATGTCGGCAGGGGAACTGGAAAGTCCAGATGCAGGAGATCCCGGGCGTTTGATCCGCCTGCGCTATCGGGAAGCAGCAGACTTGATCAAGGTGCGCGGCAAGATGTGCGTGCTAATGATCAATGATTTGGATGCTGGGGCAGGGCGCTTCGATCAAGGCACCCAATATACGGTGAATACTCAGCTGGTGAATGGCACGCTGATGAATATTGCTGATAAACCTACAGATGTGCAACTTCCTGGCAGTTATGATTCCACGCCGCTACCCAGAGTGCCGATTATTGTCACAGGCAATGACTTCGCCACCCTGTATGCGCCGTTGATTCGGGATGGTCGGATGGAAAAATTCCACTGGGAACCCGATAGAGATGACAAGATTGGCATCGTCGGAGGCATTTTTGAGCCAGATGGATTATCTCGCAGTCAGATTGAACAGTTAGTCGATCGTTTTCCCGATCAAGCGATTGATTTCTTTGGTGCAGTGCGATCGCGCATTTACGATGAACAAATCCGCTCTTTCATCCACGACATTGGGATTAACCGGGTTTCTACTAGGGTAGTAAACAGTGCTGAAGGACCACCAGTGTTCAAAAAGCCTGATTTCACTCTTTCTCGCTTAATCGAGTTTGGCAACCTGATGGTTCAAGAACAGCAGCGAGTTCAGAATTCACGGTTGGTACAAGAGTACAATACAGGGCGACGCTCCGTGACTCCAGAAGTTAGGGATGTGCCTCAGATGCCATCCATACCGCCGGAAAATCGGAAGACCGTTGTCCGTAATGAACTGGCGAACGAGCCATCGCACCCCCATGAGTCCGACCGAGGTAACGGTCACAGCAGCAACACTCAGGTAAATAGTGCCCGAATTAGTCCAGAGGTGCAGCAACAGATCCGGGATCTACTTGCCCAAGGCTATCGCATTGGTATAGAACACGCAAATGCACGTCGGTTCCGCAGCCAATCTTGGCAAAGCGGCGATCCCATTCAGACAACAAATGCATCGGAAGCGATCGCTGCTTTGGAAGCTAGCTTGAGCGAGCATAATGGGGAGTACGTGCGCTTCATTGGCATTGACCCCAAAGCCAAGCGGCGCGTTGCAGAAACGATTATCCAACGTCCGAATAGTTAACGTTTGTAGTACAGTATTTGCTGGGAAAGCGATCGCCCCAACAGAGCGATCGCTTTTGTTTATCCTGGCGAATCGATAATTCAATAAAAGCGAGATGGGAACAAAAATTTGTTAATTTCGTCGCCCTTTGCGGTATAAATTTACAGTAACGAAGTGAGCGATCGTGATTAAGATATAGAGGCTCATCGAATCACAAAATCAATCCAACTTCTGTAAAGTTTAGGTAAAGTTGCACGATTTTTGTGCAATTTTTGATGAAGTTTTCATTGCTGAGATAGCGATCGCTTAATCACTTTACTTGTCACCGTAACAGAGCGATCGCTATCTCACGAGCAATTGCTCAAACAACCTGCCTGTGCCTCTTTCAACACGTTTTTAGTTCGCTAGATTTGCACTTTGGTTAAAAAAAATCATGCAGTCCATAATCATCCTCTGGACTGATGTTTCGCTATGTAAAGCCCCTTACGATGAGATGACACTAAAATTATGTTTAATGATTCCTTGAACCGAATCATTTCATTGAAATCTAGGCTGTTCTTAAATACGAGTAACTAAGCTTTTTCCGGGTGTTTCTAATGCGAAAAGCGAATGACTAGCGAAAAACAAATTATAGGGTGGATAGAAAAACATTCTATGTTGCAATTGCAGTCAATCAAAAGGCTTTTTAGTAGTTTCTAAATAGCTCTTGAAATTGCATCCTAGCTGTTGTTTGAAACTGAAAATATCAAAGCGTTTTATCTCAATCTCTTCACGAGAGCAATGATAAACCACTCCTAAAAAGTAGCGAAGTAAAGGCTGTGTATACTCTAATAAACGAAGGTTATACAAAACTATTGAATCAAGATTGCCATTCAGTCCTTGAGCCTAGCTATTCAAAGAGACAAACAATCGCAATAACCCTAGTGTAAGCCTAATTCTTTGACTATGAAACGCCCGATTACCTCTCCCCATGAAGATTTGGCTATTACTGACTCTGCAAGTATTTCTAAATCTTCCCCAAAATCGACAAGGTCTCAAGGAAATTGGATGCGTTACTTAGTCTTAGGACTATTAACTAATGCAGCTATTTGGGGAGGAGCTTTATATTATATAAAAGTTACCAAACCCAATTACAGCACTGAGTTAGCGCTTAGTTTACCCTCAGCCGGTTCAGCCAGCAATATCAACCTGCCAGGGATTGGGCAAGCTTCCTCTAAAAGCGACTCTCCCTACATGAGTACGAATCAAGATCCCAGAGAGAACTATAAATTTCTAGCTCTCAGTAAGCCGGTCTTGGAGACTGCTGCTAATAAGCTCAATATGCCCTTGCAAGATTTTGGTAAACCCAGAGCTAAAGTATTAGACAACACCACGCTGATGACTTTTGAGTTTCAAGGAACGACTCCCGACGAAGCTTATAAAAAATCTTTAGCGCTCTACGAAGCCTTGCAAGTAAAAATCAACGAACTGAGAATTAAGGAAGCCGCTCAGCAGGATAAAACGCTACAATCCACCCTTGGGGAGTCCCAAAAAAAATTAAAAGCAGCGCAAACACGCCTATCTGAGTACAAAGCGCGTTCGGGTTTAACTTCTACGGATCAACTTACGAACCTTTCACAAAATATTGAACAGCTACGCCGACAGCGGGCTGAAGTATTAGCTAAACAGCAAGATGCGAATGCTCGTTTGCAAGGACTATCTAGTAGCTTAGATTTATCGGCTAAACAAGCAGCAGATGCTTTTGTTCTTCAAGCCGACTCCCTATTTCAACAATACTTACAAGACTATAGTGAAGCGAACAGCCTCTTCGTTGCTTTGCAATCAAAGTTTTTACCCGATCATCCTGCTCTAATTCAGCAGCAGGCAAAGCTAAATGCCGCTCAAACGGCTTTACTGAGGCAGGGGCGATCTCTTTTAAAGCGACCCGTTACGATAGCAAGTCTAGAAGAACTTAACCTGAGCAAAAGTGGTGGATCGGGAACCTCGCGGGATGCTCTTTTCCTAGAGTTAGTGACAGTGCAAACAGAGGCACAAGGACTCCAAGCAGAAGCGCGATCGCTCAACCAACAGCTTGCTCTACTTGAGAATCGGCTCAAGTCACTTGCACAGCAAGAGGTTTCATTAGCCGACCTGATGCGAGATGTGCAAATTGCCGAAGCAGTTTTTTCTTCTACTTTAGCGAGATTGGATTTGAGCAAGTCAAATATATCTTCCTCTTATCCTCAACTTCAAATCTTTACAGAGCCTACAATTCCGACTTCTGCGAGTGCCCCCAATAAGAAATTAGTTCTGCTAGGTGCAGCCTTAGGTTCCTTGTTTTGTACTAATGGACTACTGTTACTGTGGCTGCGCGATCGCAAAATTTCTCGGTCTTCTACGCTAGTTAAACATACCTACTTGGATACCAGTCCGTAATCACTGGAAATCGATTCAGATTTCAGGAGATAAACCGCAGCAACAATATTGTTTTGATTAGACCCAAGATGCATGAACCAGATATCAATGAAACCTCAAAATCTTGAAGAAAAGTTGATTTGGTATTACATTACCTGGATTTATGTAATTCACATTCTTGGGCTACAAATGACCTTAGTGCCTATACTAGCTTGGTTTTTCTTGTGGCGTGTAGGAAAGAAACTGTGGAACCAAACAGAGAATACGCCCACTGAGGAGAAAATAACCATTCCCACAACAATCTGGGTGTGGATTATTTGTATCTTAGTCATGGAGGTGGCTTTAATTGCTGCTCACATGAACTTCAATCTAGGATTAGGCAAAATTCTTAACTCATCAATCAATTGGGTTGTAAGATATGCTCCCTTAGCGTTATTTCCTCTTGCAGGCTGTTTAAAAATTCGACCACAGATAATTTATAGAGCAGCTTGCATACTTTGTCTGCAAAGCTTAATTGCTGTGATCGTTTGCTATACAGCGTCTAGATTACACCTACCTTCTCATATCTACACTTCCCCTTTGCGGATCATAGAACGTAGCGGTCTTGCTTACTACAGTGTTAACCTCTACGGTCTCGATCCTGAAGGAGGTGGAGTTCGTCTTGAATTGTTTACCCCCTGGGCACCCGCCTTGGGAATGGTAGGAAATATCTATTTCTTTCTAGCAGCGCAAGAATCGAACAAAAAATGGCGATTCATTGGCATGATTGGCGCGGTTGCAATGATTGTGGGTTCGGTTTCGCGCCTAGGTATTGTATCTCTTCCTTTTGTCATATTTTCTACTTGGGCTTTATCAAATTTTACGAAACCTTATATACAGCTCATAGCCGGAATCGCCAGTTTTATTATGGGAGTGTTTTCTTCCTGGCTAATCAATTCATTTAGAGCTTTCTCAGATATGTTCTACCAGGCTAGAGCCGGCTCTTCTAGAGTGAGAGATATATTGGCTCGCCTAGCAGTAGAACGTTGGAAAGAAGCTCCTATTTGGGGACATGGAATTGGTGAATTTAAAGGGCCTGCTGTTGCAACATTCAAGCCCATCGGTTCTCACAATACTTGGTTTGGTCTTCTGGTAACGAAAGGAATCGTAGGGTTTACGGCACTTGTCATTCCCTTGGCTTGGAGCTTCATAGATTTAGTAATTAAGTCGCAAAGTAGTCGAGTTTCACGAGTAGGATTAAGTATAATTTTGGTGATATTTATGTTTACTTTTGGGGAAAATATAGAGGCTCTTGCCTATGTTTATTGGCCTGGGTTAGTTATGTTAGGAATTAGCATCAAAGAAAAATTTCCTAGCTTTTTATTCACTGAGACCAATATTCCTGAAAACGGTTATAGAGTCAAAACAGAACTTTAAACTGTTTACTGATGATTGAGGGGAATTAAGATAACATTTTTTTTATTAGACTTACACAAAGGTTAAACTAAATGCCAGTAATATC
>NZ_JACJOQ010000358.1:0-27208 GCF_014695635.1 Coleofasciculus sp. FACHB-712
CTTTGGGATTTTCACGCTTGATTGCGCTTATGAATTACTTTCACGGTGCAGTTCCTATCCCCCTACAAATGCAAGATTTCCTATTTTCTGCTGCCTAGAGTGACAGAAGAGCGATAAGAGGCAATTAGTTCTGCCCACTCCCGCTTTTCTTTAGCCGAAGCTTGCCAACCGCCTGTACCTTTGCGAATCATCTCGTTGAGTGTTGGAGGTAGAGGAAACTCAAAGGTTTCGATTCGATATTCCTGAGGAGAGCTAACAGGTATTGAGTGTTCGTGTCGGGGAGTAACATCAGGTACTGACGAGTTTAACGAGGGAACGGGGAACACTTCGCTCCTCACCGTTTCCCGTTCCCCATTCCCTGTCCCCTTCTGGGTTGATTGTTGTCCTTGCTGATATTTCAACTCAATTCGGTTGAAATATTCCTGTTCAGTTGGAGTCAAAGTTACGCAACGCTCTAGCGACTGTAAAATGTTTCGGTCGAACGGGTCTAGACCTACGATTTGGTACAACGCTTCTATGCGCGAGTTGATTTCGAGAAGGGACGGCACTTCTGATAAGGGGAGAGGAGTCAAATCGGCATGGGGAAAGCTGCGTAGTTCCATCTCCATCGTCTCAACATTTCGCTTCCACACCTTACACCTCTTCTCATCCACCGATTCTATACGGGCAGGGCGCTGATGCCAGTCAGAAAGTTTTGGTGCGTAAATCTCTACAAGACCTCCTGGCTTTAGGGTGAGATGATGTGAAAGCAAGTTGGACAAGTCATGCTCGCCTTGTGGAGGAAAAAGGAGCGATCGCTCTTTTAACCGTTGCCGATTCTTTAGCAACGACTGGGCTTGCTTGCTCGTGCGAACCTCTCCACTCGCAATTAATTCTAAAATTGGGCCGCTCTCGTTAAGGGGTTTTTGAGTCAGTTTGTAAGCCCCGTCTATACTCTGGTGATTCAAAACAGTTCGCAATGCTTTAGCACGAGCAAGATGTCCGCTCGAAACGGCTTTATCAATTTCCTCAACCACAATAGCTGCTTTGGAGTAGGTTTTCCCCGAACCCAACCCCACTCGTTGTGCCACACGATCGCGAGATTGCCCAAACTGCTCGCAACTTCCAGGAAAATTTTCCTGGATGTCTCGACGGGTTTCCTGTCGAAGTTTTGCACTTTCTTGCTCGATTTCCTTCCATAAAGCGCCTTCCCGCACTTTCTGCTCAATTGTTTTTTCCCTGGTAGCATTCCCCAGCAGCAGCGCTTCTAGCTCGGCGAGAGCGTCCTTGAATTCTTCAACAATCACGGGAATGCTCAACCACCCTAACTCAAGAGCTGCTTTCCAGCGCCGATGACCGCTAATAATGGTGAAATCAGGAGTAATTATTAGCGGCTTGAGCCAGTTGGAGTGGCCAATCAATTCCACCAAGTCCGAAACACTTTCATCCTCGCCATAGAGAGAAGCGTTGCGCGGGTGGGGTTTGAGGAGTTTAGGGTCTAGTTGATGTTCACCTGGAGCAAGCTTTTGAGTGGGCGATATGTCTGCGATCGCGCTCACCGCAGTGCCAAAGACAATCGCCCCAGTTAAAGTGGCTGTCTCAGAAGCTGTTGCACCCTCTATTTGTACTAAACATTGATAAATGGCTTTCCCCACCGCCAGCGCCAACAGGGGTGGCACGGCATTCCCAACTTGTCTCATACCCCGCCAAATCGTCCAGTGAAAACGGAACCAATCTGGGAAAGAGGACAAGCGAGCGGCCTCACGGACTGTGAGTACTCTGGCCTGGGTGTGCCGTCCCTTGTCGCTTCCCGTTCCGGCTCTCAAAGTTCGGGCAACTCCGTCCCGGGGTCTAAGTAGTAACGGAACAGAAAGTCACGCTAAGAGGTGTACCAGTTGAACCTACTGAGAATTAGAAGCCTGAAACCCTTGATATTCCGTTCAAAATTTTTGTACAAAATAGCCTACAGTCTCATTGGTACGTCTCATTAAGACTGGAAGACGCTTCTTGGAATGACTACTCGGTCAGTGTTTCAGCCTTAGCGTAAGTTTCTGTTCCATTACTACTCAACCCCCGCATTCTATAGGAGATTGGAGTGCCTAACTTGTTAGTTGTATTAGGCATTCCCTAGAAAAGATGTTGATTAGACCTCTTGCAAATTGAGTTGATGTACCGTACCAACTTTGATGACATTGAGACAATTTTGTGTCACCGAGCAAAACTTTTCCTATCGCAGGATGACAGAGAAAGTTTACGCGAGCGATCTAGTATTTGACTATCAGCATTGCCAAGCTAGATTGAGCTGAAAAAGCAAACCAGGTTTAGCTTTTCCTTTTTTACGACACTAATATGTCTCCACGTCAAATGAAAATTCACTGTATAAAAAGGCATCTGTAAACTTTCAGAGAATTTAAAATTCTCAATCTGGCGCACCAGATTGAGATTTCCTAAGGTTGGTTTGTTCCTTAGAAAATTCCAGAGTTGTCGAACCGCTTAATGGATGCGATTGCTTGCAGTTTCCTGTGCGACCTCTCGCTCTCTTCGCAGCTAATTCGGCATTTTTTCTTTCTCGAACTAATCTAGTTTTCAATTGAGAGCGATCGCGTCCCAACTTTTTTGAAAAGGCGAGGCGATCCCCGTGCCAATTGGCACAACTTTTTTCGGGGAGATGAATGTTCTTTAACTCATCAAAGTGACCCGTCCCACTGGATCAAACGCAGCTCTGATGCTTGGTACCATTCAGCCTGATTGCCAGGTTTTCCCTCCCGCTCCTGCCAGCGAACTAGCACTTTATCCCCCTGAACATCTTCTACATATCCGTGAAATGCATAGTTGGCATTATATTCATCGGCTCCAGCAACCGTAGAATATACCTCAAATTTTGGTTTCTCAGCACCGGGTGAGCTAGATTCGTCCATTGGCGCGGCTGTATCGAATTTACTCTCAAATGCTTGGGTAGATACCGAAACCTGTTCAGTACGATGAAGCTCCACTCCCCCTCCCCCCTGTTTTTCTGGGGAGTTGTTGAGTATCGCTGGACTGCTTGCAGAATCTGAGTTTGAACCCTCAACAGCCTGTTTTTTTTCAGTAGTTGTTGAGTAGTTGTTGAGTAGTTGTTGAGTAATTTGTTGAGTATTCTCTAACTCAGTGTTTTCTAGGTTTTCAGGATAATCCTCAACATTTTTAGGTGGAAGTGTGGGGGAGGGGGGGGTAAGTGGATTAAGAAGAGTATTTTCGGGAAGCGAATAAAGCTTTTGGCGTTTGTTACCGGGGGCTGGTTTACAGCTGATGAGCAATCTACTCGCCATCCGGCTCAGCTCCTGATAGACCCCTCGTCCTTGTTCTTTGGTCATCCCCAGCAATTCAATTACTTCGATTCCTGTTAGCCCAGACTTATGGCTGTTTCTCCTAAAAACCTCAAGGATGCGCTCCTTAACAGTTTCCTTCTGGGCTTGCTCAGGTTCAGCGCGTTTGATCCAAGAATTGTTCTCTGGGTCTAACTCAATGAACAGCTTCTGCCCCTCACAATCTCGACTAAAAATTGACAAGGCTCGATTGGGGTCTTTGGGATCGATAACTAGCCGTTTTTTGTTATTCGGGTCGGGCTTGGGGATGCTTTCCATTTGCCAAGTGCCCCAAACAGCTCCGGCGATCGCACTGCTCCCTCGCAATTGGTGAACCCCTTGAGCATCTCGATCCTTGTTGCTGTGATGGATAAGGATGCCAGCAGCTCCATAGCGTTGTAGCGTCTCCTTGAGGGTATAAATGTTGTCTGCGAATTCCGCTGAGTTTTCCGAAATATCGGAACCGTGGTTGATTCGCCGTAATGAGTCAACAATCACTAAGTCTGGTCGGAAGTCCTCAAGTTGCTCTTCTAATAGCCCCATTTGAGAGATATTCCATTTTGGGAGAATCCGAACATTGCCCCTGTCTTGGCGGCGGAACCCTCGATTCAGGAGCTTTGCCCTCGTAGATTGCAAGCTTTCATCGGCTTCAACGATTAATACTTTACCTTTCTTGGTCGTTTCTCCTAAAAAAGTACCTTCACCTGTTGCCACCGCGAAAGCAACGTCAATGGCAAGTAGAGTTTTTCCAACCTTTGGTGGAGCAGCGAGAATAATTGTTTCTCCAGCGGGTAGCATCTCCGGAATTAACCAGGTCAGCCTTTGAGTCTCTAAATCAAGCAGTTCTTCAATGTCATAAACTTTGGTCTGTGCGGTAACAGTGCGTTGCTTCATCAAGCCCAACGCCTTCTCCAATGAGCTGCTACTCATTTGGTATTTCGGCGCGAGAAGGGCTTGTTGCCGAATTCGTTCTATCGGATCGTCAATTCGCAGGAGTGCTAGTAGCTCCAGCTTGAAGCGATCGCTGTCCAAGTCCCGTTTTAGCGGTTTGATGATTTTTCGCTCCCAGTCATAGCTACTCATCTCGCAAGTTTCTCGAACTTTCTCCAACTTTAGGTTAATAGTTAGTTCGTCGTCGTCTGATTTTAGAATTTCCCTGGCTTGCTCAGTGGCTTGTCCAAGACTAAGTTTGTTTTGAGCGGGTTGGGAGCTTGGCTCTTGTAAAGTAGTATTGGGCTGCGGTTGCCTGGATGTTTGCTGTTTGCGCCGCCAAGCTTCCATGCAGTTTATGAGCGCTTCATCTGTGAGAGCTGCACTTGGATTTTTTTTCTGGGCTGACTTCCAAATTCCATCCCATTCACGCTGATTCCATCCACCTCCTGATGGGCAGCGGGAGCAGTAGTCCTCAAACAGTTGGCGCGGAGCACCGCTATATCGAATGCCAAGCTGATTCAGTCGGTTGGATGTTCCTATCAAATTAAAAGCTAATGCTGCTCCGGCATTATTACGCTCAATCGTGGTGCCATTGTCGATGAGCTGTCTGTCTTCTGTCCGGAGGCATTGGTACAAGGGCACGTCTTCCTCAATGGTTTGATAGCTGAGAGTAGCTAAGCGAGATGTCAGTTCCATTGGGATAGTCGCCCTTAAAGTTTCGTACTCGTAGCGCTTTCCAGAGTTACTAACAATCTGCGCCTGTGTTGTACCAGGGCGATCGCCTTTCATGTAACGACTACCAGCCAACCTCAAAATGCGGCTGGGATTTTTAAGCGAGCGATCACCTTTGGAGTGTTCGAGTAAGTCAGTCTGCAATTGCCGCCACTGGTAAACAGGAATTGGTTTCGAGAAGACCCAAAAACTGTGGATGGATTTCCCACCCGTGTCCACTTGAATCGTCGGCTCTGGGAGTCCTAGTTCTTCCCACAAATAAAGCTGTGCTTCCTTCTCTAAGTCGTCATGCTCATAGAAAATCGCACGCCCCGCATTTATGTCCGCGTCGCAGTCGCCACCGGGATTGACTACGAAGTAGGCGTCGTATCCTTGGTTTTGATAGCTCTCTAGCTCATCGAAAATTAGCTTGGGTTTTTTTGCAGATTTTTTGGTTACTGGGTGGATGTATCGCATATGCACCGGCTCTCCCCGGTTGTATCCCAGTGCTGTTAAATGGGCGATCGCTTGCTCTTGGCTATCAAATCTTTCTTCAGAAACCTGAGGTGATGAGGTTGCTGAAGTTTGCTGCTGGTCAATTGCAATCGCTTGATTGCTTTTGTCAACAGGCTGAACGGCTGCTAATTTTTGCACAGGTTTAACACTCCTTCGATTATTGCGAAGAAGGCAGTTACCCAATAAGTTTTTAGCCAATGAGGAGAATTCCGGCATCACCGGAGGTCAGCTTTTCCCAAGTCTACTCCTCGTCAATATTTTCTACCGGCATCTGGACTCTACATTC
Source organism: Coleofasciculus sp. FACHB-712 (assembly GCF_014695635.1). Lineage (NCBI taxonomy): Bacteria > Bacillati > Cyanobacteriota > Cyanophyceae > Coleofasciculales > Coleofasciculaceae > Coleofasciculus > Coleofasciculus sp. FACHB-712. The sequence continues at coordinate 5,770 of NZ_JACJOQ010000358.1, forward strand.
ATCGACATTTACCGGGAGTCAGGGTAGGATGAATGTATTCAAAATATTAAGCTTGGTTGGCGAGTTAATTTTTCCGGTGGTGTTTTTAGTCTTCTTTCGGACTAGGCTCTTTCTGGGTAACTTGCCTCCTTTTTTTTGCTTATTTTTAGGATTTATTTTCTCTTGAAAATATACCCACTGGAAATCTATTAAAGCATAGAGTTTAGTACGCGGGTACTATATAACACACTGGGAATTTTTCCAATAAGCGATGCCACCTAATTTTTCTGGGGTCAAAAATTCTAGAGCGATTGCCCAATTGACTAAAGTTCTAAATGTTATGCAGGCTCCTCAGGCTTGGTTTAACCACGAACCCATTGAGCGCGTCTGTAATGCCCTGGCTGCGCTTCGAGGCGTCACGCCGTAGTGGGTGCAACTTAGTATTGATTGTCTCCAGCGATCGCGTAGCACTGAGTACGCGATCACTTCTGCCGCCAGTTCCCAAAACTCGATCTCCTTCTCCCTAGAAATTAGCACTTAAATCGCCTGCGTCCGTGCTTCAACGCTTTTTTCAATTTCGTTCATGGGCTTATCGCACGTTGGCGTTGCTGATTTGGTAATGCTATAGCTATTTCACAAGCAGATTCCTTCGTGGAAAAATCATTACTTTTCAGCAACGCCCGCACGTTCATGAGGTTACTTCATTGCGTCCGCGCCTCCGTCAATCGGCTCTAAGCACCATAGAGCGTCTGAGTGCCTTCTCATTACTTTGTTGTTCAACCCCCATCAGTTCGTTTTTTTTTACAAGCATTCACGAGATCGCTTAACTACTAACTCCCCCATCAATTGCTTGTAGTTCCCAATTAGCGATCGCATCCTCAAATCCTTCAAGCTGGCTATGCGTGTGTCCTGGTTTAATCACGATGCATTCGCTGCCCTCATATAACACTCGCTGCCCAACCGTAAAAGGCAATTCTGGCTGCTGGTATGGTGTTGCTTTCTTCATGCATAAAGCTTCAGCTTGCCAATTCCGTCGCGGCTGCGGTTGCGGGGTAGGCGCGATTGCTTTCTCTTGGAGTTTAGTTTCAGCCTCTTGGGGTTGTTTCTTAGCAGATTTCTGTATATCGACAATCTGCCTTCTTTGGTTTTGGGGTAATCCCAGCCAAATGCCTGTCTTGATGCGAACTATGTCCTCATGCGCGTACTGCCCAATAAATGCTGTCGCCAAATCCTCAAACATCGTAGCGACCGCCTCACCATCCTCGCAAGCCAGTAGCATTTGTTGCCCATTGACTATTTCTGCGTGAACTTGTTCTTCAGAAGCCAGGGCTAATGAAGGCGCGATCGCTTCCTCCTCTGCAAGGTTAGCCACTAAAGGTTGGTCATGTACTGTAAGCGTTGCTGTAGCGTTGTTTGGAGTTTGACTAACCTCGGTGCCTGACCAACCTTTTTTTAAACTTTGTTCAGAAGCACTATGAAAACTCTCACCCCCTATATTTCTCCCATTGTTTTTTGCTTCTGACTCAAAAAATGTTGGAGAAAAAGGTTGGTCAGGTTGGTCATTGAAACCTGAAAAGTTTACTGTGCCGTCATTTTGGGCGTGACCAACCTCTTGACTAACCTCTGTAAAAGGTTGGTCAGGTTGGTCATCAGGTTGGTCAGGGGCAACCCATTCATTGACTCGTGCGCCATCAATAACTTTTCGCTGAGAATCCTTCTCCCATCCGAGCTGCTTTAGGATGCCTGCCATACGCATCTGAGCGCCTCGGTCTTGGCGTGATACCTCAAGCTCGATAACATTTTTCAAAAGATGGTTAACCGTCGTCCGCGTGATCCCAAACCTTTGAATGTAATCAAGAACGGGCGTTTCCCAGGGGTCGGCAAGTCTAAAGGGTTTGTTGGCGTCAATTGCCCAAAGGCTTTCTTGATCGGTCAACCACCACTGCTCACCTGCTCGGTAGAGTTTTACCGCTGCTGACCAAATGCGATCACGCAATTCTCTGACCAATGCCAAATTGATCGATTTGACGCCAAGAATCCAGAACCGTCGATCGCCCGTTGGGTCGGAAAGCGGTTCACTTTCATTTGTTGTTGCCACCAGTACGCCACGTCGGGGGAAAGCTTTAGTCTGTCGTCCGTAAGGCACCCGGAAATTATCTACTTTGGTGGTCATGAACGATTTGACCTGGGAATTACCTTTCTTACCTAAGGTTCGCTCAAATTCTGCCCATTCAACACACCAATGCTGATGAAGTTTTAGTAACTCATCCTTGTCTCCACTTTCGGATAATGTATCGTCAAACCACTTCAGGTCTTGTCGATACAAAATGCCAAAAAATGTGCTTTTGAAAATCCCTTGAGCGCCTTGCAATATCAAGGCTGTATCAACTTTGCAGCCAGGACTAAAAGGACGCGCTACAGAGGCTATTAAATGGCGTTTGAGGTAAGCTCTAGCGAGTTGCTTGTTTTGTTCTGTCGGGTTTTTCAGGACAAATAAACGGTCGGCTAAGGTTTCAAGGTCTAAATTGTCATTTTCGTACTTTTGTGCAACCCTTTCTAGATACTCAGCAATTGGGCAGTAGCGCCGCTTGTTAGATAATCCCAGCAGGATGTCTATTAGGTCACTTTGAGGTATGTCCTTGTCAAGGGCAGAACAAACTTCGTGGCGTATCAGGTCTAGGTCTAATCGTTCGTCGCCGTATTCAATCTCCTGCTTTAGCGAGTTGAAGCGTAGGCGATCGCCATAAAGCCTCCTGATAGCCTTGGAAGCTTGCTTATACTTGCTTTCTGGGAAAAGGATTTTTCCCCATTTTTCCCTGATGTCTTGCTGTGCAACTTGCTTCTCTGCGCTATTTGGGGCATTATTTAAAAATTCCCAAATCTCCTCCAGTTCCTCCTCGGATGGTGGTACACTTTGCTCGGCTATCTCCATAGCACGACGGATTTTTTGGTCAAATAAGTTTGCCTTGGCTTGCTCCTTAAATCGCTGTTTGACTTCACGATTCTTGACCCTTTTATACTTGGCAGTTTGACCCCCTAGTTCTCTCTCTAGACTTTTTTTGGAGTAAGGAGTCTTCTTGGCAAGGATGTTGAGCAGGCGATCGCCATCGTGCTTTTTGAGGTATTGTGCAGCTAACCTGAGGGCAACGGAAACTGAGCGAGAGAGATGCTTTGAAGGAATATTTTTAAATCGTTCCGCCCACTCAAGAAGTAACTCTTCAGGGGTCATCGCGCTGCCCAGAAGGTTTTTGTAATCTTCTGCCGTATGACCTGCTTTGAAATACTCGCATAATCCTGCCTTGGGCTGTCCTTCTATTTCCGGTAGTAGTTGCACCTTACCGTTGAGCCACTTACCTGCATGAAATAGATTCGACAAGACGCTGGGGTTAGTCCAGCCATCCGCATCAAATAAGATTGTGTAGCCAGCGCCCTGGTCTAGTGCTTTCCGGTAATGACTGACTCCAGCGATCGCGCCCGTAGGTATGGTCCCATGCACAGTTCCAGCGTAGGCATCCTTAGCACCCTCAGTAAGGATACGGCAACCATCGGGAATCCACGCTTGAGAATTTGCCTTGTATGGGGTGAGGTACTTCGCCGCTGAACCGTTCGCTCGTACAACTGGAACATCGAGCCGAATTTGCCCAAAGGTTTCGGTGAAGGGGAAATATAACCCCTGTTCACATTTCCATCCGTCCGCAGTCCAATACTGTAGGTTTAGTTGGGCGGCATCGGACTTATCCAGCGATCGCAGCCCAAGTTTCTCCCAATCTGCAATCTGCTCCAGTGTGAAGCCTTCGTCTAGTAAATGCTTCTGGTGTTCTGGCTTCAAGTGGGTGGTTGAGGTGTACACCATTAGCGATTGCCTCCCTGTTGATTCAGAGGGGATGCAACTACGAATGCCTTTCCAGAAACTACGGTAACTCTATCGGGATTAGGAGATAATGATGCAAAAGAAGTATCTTCTGCAAAAACTGAAGCGGATTGCCTAGTGTCGGACATATAATTAAGTCAAGATCGACCTGTTATACACAGGAAGTTTGCTCCATGAATCCACGCAACGGGTCAAAGTTTGGTAGCCGCGACCGATTGCAGTGGGTTTACAAGAAAAAGAAATGAAACGCCAGCAGTTTTAAGCTGCTGGCGTTTCGCTTTTGTGGCTAAATGAACCCAGTTCGTCCAAATAGTTATCAAGGGCAGCGCGAGGAATTTCTGATTTAGGGATTTTCAAGCGATTCGCACCTTCCTGCAACCGAGCGAATTGAGCAACACCTAGTCTCTGCGTGAATCGAATTGGCCGTTTTTGTGCCATTTGAATTCTCCGGGGCGGACAAGGTAATTATAATGGATAGAAACATCATGGAGATCGCCCCACGATTCCCCACACTTTATTTCTCTAAGCCACTTACAACCTATAGCGTTTATAGCGTCAGCGAAAAATATAACACCCGTCACTCCAAAGAGTCGGGCATTTTTTTCAGAGTTATATTTAAATACCATTGACGAATAAGTCAATTAGAGACGCAAGGATTACACTTCAATTATTTAACACTTGCGTTTACTAAATTAAGTGCTTCTTTTTTAGGGTTCAGTCGAAATGTGATCGCCAGTGACAGACAAAAGAAGCGATCGCATTTTTATAGGGACGCGCTCGGCGATGGAAAGCCCTAATTTTAATTTGAGCTAGGCCTCATCAGGCAAGCCTTCAAGAATCTGTGCGATTACTTCTGCGACTTCAAGGCAATGCTTGAATGATTGGTCCTCTGAACGGTGCTGCCAGCGCGGTTTTGGATGATAAACCCTCGGTGTTTAAGTCTCTATTAAACACAGCTAAAACTTGCACTCAAGAACCACAAGTGGAATTAACTGCCGACTTAACAATCGAACCGACAGATGAACCAGAATAAAAACAAGAGAAGCTGCCTGAAGGTCGCAAAGTAAAGAGACTAAAAGGCAGGCGTATCAATCCAGACTATACCCCGATTTCAGCCTATTTACTATTAGAACTTTACCTAGATGTGCAAGCAGAACTACTAAAGGAGCGCAAATCAAAACGGCAGCCCAGTGCAGTTGATGTTAGTACCTTAGTTGAACAACTGTCACACGATTGGCTGAAAAACCGAAAAGGTGAATAAGCGAAATTTTGCGTATGCAAAATTCTTATCAAAGGAATAGGGTAGTGAGTAGCAGTAGCAACTGTCCAAGAACTGTTTGAATGTTAAATCAAACGTAAATCCCCTAACATTCAGTCTCTTTAGATGTTTGCTTGGATACCCACCACCAGACTGTCCCACGGGAAACTCCTGTCAAACTTTCAATTTCCTGATAAGATTTTCCTTGGCTGTAAAGAGACAAGCAAGTTTGTTTGACTTCAACAGGATGCTCTTTCCAAAGCCGCTCAACATCAGCTTTTGCTATCCATTTAGTGAACGTATTTTTAGGAACTCCAGTTTGGGCTTCAATTTCTTTGTAATTTTTTCCCTCCTTAAATAAGTCTATACAAGTTTGTTTGCTCTCTTCTGAGTAAGTTCTCAAAACTCTACTGGTCTTGGCTTTTCTCGCCCATTCTCCAATGGTTTGCCAAGGAACTCCAGTTATTTCTTCAACTTCTGCATAAGATTTGCCTTCTTTATAAAGCTGAAGACAAGTTTGTTTAATCTCTTGTGAATAACCTTTTCCACCTTTACCTAATTTAGAAGTTCTAACCCACTTGCCAATAGTTTTAGCATCAACGTTAGTAATTTTCTCGATTTCTTTAGGCTTTTTTCCTTCTAAATAAAGGGATAAACAAACTTCCTTTGTGTCTGGGGAATAGCTATTACCAAGCTGATTCTCTTGAGATTTTTTAACCCCTTTTAAAATGGTTTGACAGGGAACCCCAGTCACTTTCTCAACTTCTTTGGCATTCTTACCATCTTTGTAGAGAGATAGGCAATTTTGTTGCACCTCTTCGGAATAGATATGAGGCTCTCTACCCACATTAGTATCTACCACCCACCTCCTCGCCGTAACATCCTTAACCCCTGTAATTTGCTCGATTTGGTCGTAGGACTTACCTTCTATATAAAGACGTATACAACTTTGTTTGACTTCTTCTGGATAGATGTTTGGGCCTCGGCTAACATTTTCTCGCCTAGTCCATTTTCTAATCGTATCACTAGGAATTTGCGTAATTTTTCCAATTTCATTAACTGTTTTACCTTCGATATAAAGGCTAACGCAAGTCTGTTTAATTTCTTCTGAATAAACTTTTTTACCTCTATTTATCCCGGCTTTTCTGGCCCACTTTGCAACAGTTTGTACCTTAATACCAGTAATCTTTTTAATTTCTCCGGCTGACTTTCCTTCTTGATAAAGCTGAAGACAAGTTTGTCTCACCTCTTCTGGATAAACTTTCTGACCTCTACTAATATTGGCTTGAGTAGCCCATAATCTGACTGCCGACATAGAGGCTCCAGTCAGATTATGGATTTCCCTAGTCGTCTTGCCAGCCCTATATAACTCTAAACAAGCTTGCTTTAAGGTTTCTGGGTATGGTTCTGAGCGTTTTTGCAAACCTGCCTGTCTAGCTATTTTACTGATCAGGTCACGATTCATCCCGCCTGTTAGTTCCCGAATTTCTTGTAAAGTATAGTCTTTGGCAAAAAGTTCGATAGCTTTTTGCCTCACCTCCTCTGAGTAGTGAGGCAGGATGTTTATTACGGGATTTATGGTAGGCATAGTCATCCCTACTAAAGGCTTAAGCTTTTCTTGAATAAGTAATCCTAAATCTTTACAGTTGGAGCAGTCTAGACATTCTAAGCGTTTACCAGGATTTGGACAATCGCATGGGGAATTCCAAGACGCTAAAGCAGATTTTTCCGCAGCTTCAAACCGCTTTCCTGCTTCAATAAATTTGTTGAAAATGTATTTAGACATGTTAAAAAATTGACGAATAACAGCTAATAGTTTGGGTAACTATACATGTAAAGAAACCGAAATTGCTTCTCCATTAAGAATACAAACTTTTTCAACAAGTTTGTCATAAAGAACTTCTCTCTCTTGATAAGTCAAGCTATACCAGAAATTTATATTTTTCGCCATTGGGTGGCAAATAATCTGTTGAGCTGTCCCTTCTACTGGGACAGATTGTTCTAACCGTTTAGTTTCCTTTTCAATTTGCCTAATTAAATCTTCCTTAGCATTCTTCAACAAAAAATTATTATCAATTCCTGGTAGAGACTCCAAACCAGCTAATTGCTCCTTCATCTGTAATAAATTGGCTGAATCAATAGAGCAACTAGCCCCAGTTATAGGTTCTTTGGCAATAGAAATTACTCGTTTAAACAAACTTTCAATAATAGCATTCTCTATTTTTTCTATTCTTGTAGATCTTTTATTCTTACAACCAAAGCTTGCATGTCTACAACCATAGTAGGCATATTCTTTGTTTCGCTTTAATACTCCCTTACCCCCACACTGATGACAAAAGACTAAGCCAGTTAAATAAAAAGATATTTTTGAATTGCCAATCCTTTTGGTATTAAATTTTAGAATATCTTTAACTTCTTCAGCTTCTAATTCATTGATTAATTTATTTTCTAAATGAGTATTAGGGTGAAATTCCCACTCATCATCATCCTTTAAATACCCTTTAGTTTGATATTTTAAGTAAGCAGTATGACCTTGATGGACTGGATTAATTAACCATTCTCTAAAGTGTGTAGGCGATTTAGGTAAACTTAATTGCTCGTCAAGTCCTGAGTGAGTTCCTTGCTTAACCTGTATTCCATATTTTTCGTAAATGTGCGCCAATACTTTTATAGGTTTTCTGATCTGCAAAAATAATTCAAATATTTCTCTAGCAATCTGTGCCTTACTGCGGTAAAGCAGCTTAGGTGAATTGTCGGACTCAGCGTAGAGATCCAGATAGTTTTCTGGTCTGTCTTCTAAAAGGCAGACACAAGGTTTGGTATTGAGTTCATATTTTTCATTAACAACTACATAACCAAAAGGACCCCTTCCTGGTGCTGCTAATCTGCTTCGGCGGTACTTATAGCCATGCTTAACTCTATCTATAAGCATTCTTCTCTCATGCACAGCAAAGAGAGCTTGCATATCAGCACTTAGTTCTCCGGTTGCTGTAGTTAGATCTACAATTCCTTGGTCAAGTAGTTGTAATACTATTCCAAAATTCTGAAAAACTTTTTTAAGTGCTAAATATAGTTCTTCATTTCTCATCAATCTGTCCCAGCGGGTAGCAATCAGTTTCTTGACTTTTCCTTGACGAACCAAATCCATTAATTCTGTAAATTGAAGTCTTTCAGCTTTATCCCCAGAGACTACGTCGCAGAAAATTTTTGTGGCCCCAGCTTGCTTAAGCCTTTCAATTTGCTGCTCTAGAGCATAGGTATTGTCTGCCTGTTCGCTTGTCGATACTCGTGCATAGCCATAGATTTCTGTCATACTGCCCTGCCTTTCGCCTACTCTGATAAAACTTTAGCACGATATTTGTGCAACTGTCATCGAAATAACAGTTGCACAAATAGGGGAAGAGAAAAAAACCTGAAAAGGTTTTCAGGTAAAGGTTTCAAGCGAATGGCGAATTCTCAGCAGGCACTACTCTTGCTTGAAGGGTAAGCCAGTAGATAAGCCAGCTAGTATTGATGAACAACTAAAGCAGTAGAGTCCGAACCACCCCAATCTACGGGACAACCGACACAGAAAATGAAGTGGCTGACTTTTGATATTCCTGAAATTCAACACCGCTCAGTCCAAATGAAAGTTGTCTCTGAAAGTGTTGCAATGGTAGATATGCTAGGGGTCTGAGTAGTAACGGAACAGAAAGTCACGCTAAGAGGTGTACCAGTTGAACCTACTGAGAATTAGAAGCCTGAAACCCTTGATATTCCGTTCAAGATTTTTGTACCAAATAGCCTACAGTCTAATTGGTACGTCTCATTGAGACTGGAAGGCGCTTCTTGAAATGACTACTCGGTCAGTGTTTTAGCCTTAGCGTAAGTTTCTGTTCCATTACTACTCAACCCCCGTACTAATCGTTTTCCCTGGCAAGAAGGATAAATTTCTCATTTGAGAATGTTGGAATTATCCAGAATGACTGGAAAACCTAAACAGAGGATTCAAACTCTAAGTGTGAGGAAGTATATTCATGAAGCGCGCCTGTCTGACAGGCGTTAACTCAGCTCATAAAATTCATCGGGAGAGGTTCAATGATTGCCATACCTGGAATTGCCTTCCATTGCAAAATCTATGAGAGTTCAGTATCTCTAGTGTATCGGGGCATCCGAGTGCAAGATCAGCGATCGCTTGTAGTTAAGCTACTCAAGCAAGATTATCCCTCTCCCCAAGAACTGACACGCTACAGACAAGAATATGAAATTACCAGTTCTCTCAACCTGGAAGGCGTTGTTAAGGCATACAGCCAGCAAGACTATCAACGCACACTCGTCATTCTCTTAGAAGATTTTGGTGGAGAGTCTCTAGAGCAATGGATGCACAAGCGACCAGAAACTTTCTGTCCCATGCCCTTAGCTACTTTTCTACCGCTTGCGATCAACCTGACAAACATTCTAGGCAGAATCCATGCCGCCAATGTCATTCATAAAGATATCAATCCAGGAAACATCGTTTTCAATCCAGATACTGGCGTTGTTAAAATTATTGACTTTGGAATTGCTACCCAATTTAGCCGTACAAATCCGACGTTCAAGAGCCATTATGGTTTAGAAGGAACTCTTGCCTATTTGTCCCCAGAGCAAACCGGGCGCATGAACCGTTCGCTCGATTACCGCACCGATTTTTACTCGCTCGGTGCGACGTTCTACGAACTTCTAACTGGACACCTGCCGTTTCCCACAACAGACATCCTTGAGCTATTTCATTGTCATATTGCTAAACAGCCTGTTCCCCCTCACGAACTAAATGCAGCGATTCCTAGAGCAGTTTCAGATATTATTTTGAAACTGATGGCGAAGAATGCAGAGGATCGCTATCAGAGTGCTTGGGGTATCAAAGCAGATTTAGAAACAGGTTTTTGCCAGTTCGCAGAAACAGGTCAAATTGACAGTATTCAAATGGGTATTCAAGACGTTTGCGATCAGTTTCAAATTCCACAAAAACTGTATGGGCGCGAAGCAGAGATTGAAGCATTATTAGCAGCGTTTGACAGAGTAGCAGGAATGGGGAATGAACAATTGAGACTGAAGAATGAAGAAAATTCTGAATTCAAAGTCGAGATGATGTTGATCTCTGGCTACGCTGGGGTTGGGAAATCAGCATTAGTGCAGGAACTCTACAAACCTATTACTGCAAAGCGCGGTTATTTTGTATCTGGTAAGTTTGACCAATTTGGGCGCAATATTCCCTACAGTGCGATCGCAGATGCTCTGCAAAAATTGGTGCGGCAATTGCTCAGTGAACCAGATGAACAAGTGCAACAGTGGGGATCACGAATTTTAACAGCTTTAGGAACCAACACACAAATCATCATTGATATCATCCCGGAAGTTGAGTTAATTATTGGCAAGCAGTCGCCTGTACCAGAAGTTGGAGCAACTGAAGCTCAAAATCGGTTTAACCTCGTCTTTCAAAAATTCATTCGAGCGTGCTGTTCTTATGAGCATCCTTTGGTCATTTTTTTAGATGATTTGCAATGGGTAGACTCCGCTACGCTCAAGCTTATTGAGTTAATCCTGAGCGATCGTGAGATGCAATCCCTGCTTTTAATTGGCGCTTATCGGGATAACGAAATCACCCAAGCGCATCCGCTGATGGCAATTCTAGAGAAGCTAAAGCAGGAAACTGTTGCGATTAATCAGATAATGTTAGCTCCGCTAGAACATCGGGCAGTGGCTCAACTGATTGCTGAAACCTTGCACACTCATACTGAGTTGATCGCACCTTTAGCAGAGTTGGTATGGCGTAAAACGAACGGCAACCCCCACTTTACCAATGAATTCCTCAAAACTTTGCATACCCAGGATCTCATAGTCTTCAACATTAATCAACAACGTTGGCAATGGGATGTTGCTCAGATTAAAGCCAAAAATATTACCGACAATGTAGTGGAGTTAATGATCGGGAAGTTGAAACAACTTCCAGAGCAAACTCAACGAGTCTTACGTTTAGCTGCTTGTGTCGGTGCTGAGTTTGATTTAGCAACGCTCTCAGCCATCTGCGAACGACCGGCGGCTGAAATTTTTGCTGAACTAACAACGGCGATTCAGTCAGATATGATTCTAGCAACCTCAGAGTTAGATGAGAATCTGCTGATTCAGAATTACAAGTTTTCGCACGATCGTGTGCAGCAAGCTGCCTATGCCTTAATCGATCCGGAACAACTACAAGCTGTTCACTTGCAAATTGGTTACCTATTGCTGAAAAGCAATGAGCCTGAAACCAGATCAAGCAAGTTATTTGAGGTGGTCGATCACCTTAATCTAGGTCGTAACTTAGTGACGGATCAACAGGAGCGCGATAAAATAGCCAGGTTGAATCTAATCGCAGGGCAGAAAGCTAAAAAATCATCAGCTCGTAGTGCTGCATTACAGTATTTAACGATAGGAATAGAATTACTAGCCGCTGATAGATGGCAGTTTCAGTACACGTTGACCTTAACACTGTACGAAGAAGCGACAGAAGCAGCATACTTGTATGGCGACTTTCAACAAATGGAGCAATGGGCGATCGTTGTTCTAGAACAAGCAAATACGGTTCTGGATAAAATAAAAATTTATGAGACTAAGGTTCAAACTTGCATGGCGCAAGGTAGGCAAACAAAGGCAATTAAGGTTAGTTTAGAAGCTTTAGGGTTACTGGGTATAAATTTGCCAGAAATACCAACAGAAGTTGATGTTCAAAAGCAGTTAAAGGAAACAATAGATTACTTTAATACCATAAATGTAGAAGATTTGTTGGAGCTACCTTTGATGAAAGAGCCAGATAAACTGGCTGCTATGCAAATCTTATCAGGTTTAATTGGAGCTACCTTTGAAGCTGCTCCTTCACTACTACCGCTGATCGTATGCAAGCAAATCAATCTATCTGTTCGGCATGGAAATACTTTCTCCTCAGCTCTTGCCTATGCTGCCTACGGTGGGCTGATTCTCAATGGCATAATGCGAGATTTTGAAGAGGCTTATAAATTAGGCAAATTGGCATTGAGCTTGACGGAGAAATTAGATAGTAAAAAACTTAAGCCTAAGGTTTTAGAGATAGTTGCATGTCATCTCATGCATTGTAAAGATCATATTCATCAAACCTTATCTCTAGTCCGGGAAGGATACGAGATTGGGCTAGAAACCGGAGATTTAGTATATAGTGGATACTGTGCATTATTTGATTGTTTACATTTATATTTCGCTGGTTCACGACTAAACGAAGTTGAATCGAAAATTAAAATTTACAGAAATGTTCTAGCTCCACTTAAACAAGAAAATACTGTAAATTATCTCTGCAAATTGCAGCAGGTTATCTACAATTTAGCAAAGCAAGTGGAAAATCCAGGTTGTTTACTTGGCAATCATTACAGCGAAAAGCAACTCTTACCAAGTTATCTTGAAGCAAATGATCGATGTAACCTCTACCATTTCTACTTAGACAAGCTAATCCTAAGCTATTTATTTGAGAATGGCTCACAAGCCGTAGAGTATGCTTCTGAAACTGAACTTTATTTAGATGGGGCATTAGGAACTTTTGCAACGCCTGTATTCTATTTTTACGACTCTTTAGTTCAGATACAGTCATACCAGTCTATCTCTTCCTCAAAACAGGAGCATTTGCTGCTCAAAATAAATAGCAATCAGAAGAAGATGCGGAGATGGGCACATTCCGCTCCAACTAATTTTCAACACAAGTATGATTTGATCGAAGCTGAGAAAGCGCGAGTCTTGGGTCAATTTTTTGAAGCAGAAGACTTATATGAACAAGCCATTCAAGGAGCCAAGGACAATGAGTATTTTCAAGAAGAAGCATTAGCCTATGAATTAGCCGCTAAACATTATCTGGCGCGAGGTAGGGCGAAAATTGCCCAAACCTACATGAAGGAAGCTCACTATTGCTATGAACGATGGGGAGCAACGGCAAAGGTAAAAGATTTAGAGACTCGCTATCCTCAACTATTTCCTCAGTTGTCCAACATAGTTTCTACACCAGTTCGCACTACGACTGGAACCACCTCAAATACCTCACATATTGCTCTCGATTTAGCGGCGGTGATGAAAGCAGCTCAAGCGATTTCGAGTGAGGTTGAATTGGTGCGGTTGCTCAGTTCTCTAATGCAGATTTTAATTGAAAATGCTGGGGCACAAACTGGATGCCTGCTTTTGGAAAACTCAGGAGAATGGACAATCGAAGCGGCTTGTGAACTCAATGAAGGCGAGCAAGCCTGTGCGACGCAAGTACTGCGCTCGGTGCCAATGGCAAATCGTTTACCTGAATCGATCATCCATTATGTGATTCGGACTCATGAATCTGTCATCCTTAATAATGCGACTTGTGAAGGTACTTTTATTAATGAGCCGTACATTCAACACCACCAGACTCAATCAGTCTTTTGTTTGCCGCTGCTTAATCAAAGCAAGCTGATCGGTGTACTGTATTTGGAAAATCGATTAGCAACTGGAGTGTTTACACCCGCACGATCAGAAGTGTTGCATCTACTTTCAACCCAGGCAGCGATCGCGATCGAAAATGCCAAACTCTACTCAAAGCTCCGCGCTAGCGAAAGTCAGATGACTCAATTTTTAGAAGCGATTCCGGTGGGAATCGGCATCATTGATGCGACGGGTCACCCTTACTATGTCAATCATCGGGGAATTGAACTCATGGGTAAAGGCGTTGATCCTGCCGCGACACCGGAGCAAATATCAGAGATTTATCAATTCTATGTCACGGGAACGGATCAAATCTATTCCACTGAAAAACTGCCAGTTATCCGGGCGTTGAGCGGCGAATGCACCACCGTTGATGACATAGAAATTCGCCAAAATAACGCAACAATTCCAGTTGAGGTATGGGGCACCCCAGTCTTTGACGAACAGGGCAATGTGGTTTATGCGATTGTAGCCTTTCAAGATATCACCCAGCGCAAACAAGCAGAGAAACTTCTAGCCGACTACAACCAAACGTTAGAACAGCAAATCACTGAGCGGACTTTGCTCCTTTGGCAAGAAATTGAAGAGCGCCAACGAGTGGAGAATGCCTTGCGACAGAGTGAAGAGCAACGCAGGCTGACGATGGACTTCACGCACATTGGTAGTTGGAACTGGAATATCACGGAGAACACAGTAAATTGGAACGACAATCATGCTCGATTGCTGGGGTTAGTTCCCGGTGAGGTTGAGAGCAGCTATCAGGCATGGCGCGATCGCGTTCATCCAGAAGATATTCATCGGATTGAGCAAGCTGTTACAGCAGCTCTAGCAACTCATACCGATTTTGAAGCTGAATATCAAGTGATCTACCCAAATGGTAGTATTCACTGGTTGGTTGGCAGAGGTCGAGGCATTTATAACGCAGCCGGACAGCCTGTGCAAATGTTGGGTGTGATTCTTGATATTAGCGATCGCAAACTCGCCGAAGCTGCCTCGATTCTGGAAGAACGCAACCGCATGGCGCGAGAAATTCACGATACATTGGCACAGTCCTTCACGGGCATTATCATTCACGCTAGATCTGCTGCTAGCAAGATAACGGTAGACGCCCAAAAAGCTCAAGCTTACCTGGCTCAAGTACAAAACTTAGCCCGAACTGGACTCACGGAGGCACGCCGCTCTGTAGAGGCGCTACGCCGTCCATACTTATTAGAAAATAACGATCTGTTAAGCGCTTTCAAGCAACTGGCAACCCAGTTAGAATCATCCTCTGGTACGACAATTATGTGTGAAGCCATCGGTATTCCCTATCCGCTACCCTCTGAGGTGGAGAATAATCTGCTCAGGATTGGACAGGAAGCCTTGACTAATGCACTGAAGTACGCCAGAGCAACCGAAATTCGCGTTGAACTGATATATGACTCCGCGCAGTGCAGATTACGAATTAAGGACGATGGACAGGGATTTCCCATTGATCGTTCTTCTAGCCACAATGGCTTTGGTTTATTAGGGATGTCAGAACGTGCCCATCGCATTGGGGCACAACTCCAGATCCAGAGTAATCCTGGACAAGGAACAGAAATCGCGGTGTCGGTAAATCAGCAGGAAAAACCATCATGAATCAATCTAATGCCATTCGTGTTCTGGTTGTAGACGATCACCCGGTTGTGCGTCAGGGCTTGGTCGGGATGCTAGAAGAAGTGCCAGATATTCTTGTTGTTGGACAAGCTGGAAATGGTCAGGAGGCACTTGCTGTCTTTCGTCAAGAACAGCCAGATGCAACTTTGATGGACTTGCGAATGCCCCAGATGGATGGAGTCGCTGCGATTACTGCCATCTGCACCGAGTTTCCTGCTGCTCGGATTATCGTATTGACGACTTACGAGGGCGATGAAGATATTTATCAGGGATTACGGGCAGGAGCCAAAGGATATTTACTCAAAGATGCTGAGCCAGAAGAATTGCTGGCTGCTATTCGCACCGTTCACAAAGGACAGAAGCACATTCCACCTCAGGTAGGTGCCAAACTCTTAGAGCGCATGACGAGTCCAGAATTAAGCGATCGCGAGTTAGAGGTACTTCAACTCATTACAACGGGCAAGAGTACCCAAGTCATTAGCAAGGCTCTACATATTACTGAACGCACTGTCAACTTTCATATCAATCATATTTTAAGTAAGTTGGGTGTAGAGGATCGCACTCAAGCGGTGATCGTTGCATTAAGGCGGGGCATTGTTAGCTTGTAGCGTCATACCTGTCAAATTTGTCAGGTTATCATCTGCATAATTTGTCAGCTTATATTCTGAAGTTTTTCTCAGCGACAAAATCGACTTAACTCTCTAAATTGAGAGTATGCAACAGATAACACAGAGGTATTGATTTACCCAATTTTGAAAGATGTTTTATAGCAATCATCTGTCTCTACCTGCTGCACTCCTTTCCTAAGAGGTGCCAATGAGTCTCGGTGATTATTATAATCGGTTGCTTGTGCCAATTTCTGAACAAGATCATATTCAGGGATTGGTGAGCGCTTCAGTGGCACTCGTTGAATATGGTGACTATCAATGTCTTATTTGTGGCGAAGCTCACCAATTAATCAAGGCGATCCAGCAACAGCTATACGACTTATGCTTTGTATTTCGCCACTTTCCACAGCCGCAAATACATCCTTATGCCCAACGTGCAGCCGAAGCGGCCCAAGCGGCAGCCGCCCAAGGTCAGTTTTGGCAAATGCATGACATTTTGTTCACCCATCAACAAGAGTTAGGAAACGATCATCTTGTGGAGTATGCCAATAATTTAGGACTTGATATCCCTCAATTTCTGCAAGATATATCAAGTAAAGTACATATCAATCGCATCAATCAAGATATCGAAAGTGGATTAAACAGTGGAGTAACGGCTGCCCCAGCACTGTTTATTAATGAAATTCGCTATATCGGTCGCTGGAATATTGACCAGTTGATGGCAGCAATTATCACTGTAAGTAATTGATGTTCCTGGTTTTTAATCCTAACTAATGTCTCACTGAGGAAAATTTTATGACATCCATTCTATTACTGTTTAAAAATGGTTTTGAGTGCTATTCAGTTTTTAACTTAAATTTATTTTTTGGGCAATTCAGATATATAGTTGCACTTCAGGATGCTGAAATTGAACTTAACTTAAAACCTATCTTGGAAAACTTTCCTGGTTTAAATTAGCCGAACGTCAAAGAATAGGAATAGTTCATTCGGAATCAGGTGAAACACATTTGCACTGAGCTTGCACGATCAAACACTAGGAAACCCACTCTAGCAATGTGTTCTAAACCGTGAAGTTTAGATAGGGAGACAAACTAATGAACCGTGATCGGCAATACCTTTACTCCACTGCTATCGATAATCCTGAAAAGTTGCAAAGCCTGCCGCAACACCTCAACAGGTCCAGTTTGAATCATGTATTTACCCATATTGCACAAGAGGTTGCTCAGCGGCTTCAGTCATCTCATGATTTTCCAGTTAATCGAGACAGCAATCCTGATGAGGCGATAGCG
This sequence comes from Coleofasciculus sp. FACHB-712, assembly GCF_014695635.1. Lineage (NCBI taxonomy): Bacteria > Bacillati > Cyanobacteriota > Cyanophyceae > Coleofasciculales > Coleofasciculaceae > Coleofasciculus > Coleofasciculus sp. FACHB-712. The sequence goes on from NZ_JACJOQ010000358.1 coordinate 22,873, forward strand.
ATTCAAGCGATCGCACACTTGCAGCGATTGACCCCTCTGACTAATAAGGCTATTAAACATTAACTTTATACCTATCCACAAGGAGAAAAGAGCAATCTTATGACACAATCTTTCTGGCTTTTGGGCAATCGTATCACCATCATTGCCGATCACACTACAACAGGTGGTCAGTACGATCTAATTGAGGGCTACAACCCTCCGGGTACACTAACGCCCCTCCATCGTCACACGCGCTATTCCGAACAACTCTACGTGCTGGAAGGGGAACTCACGGTCTGGGCAGGTGAGAACAAGGCTGTGCTAACCCCTGGCGAAAGCTTTCTGATTTCTCCTGGCACTCCTCACGTCGTTGGCGTGCTCAGCGATAAACCAGCGCGTGCATTAGTCGTTGCTGCACCCAGCGGTTTTGCTCGGTTGATTGCAGCAACCGGGACGGTAGATGAGACAGAACCAACAGACCTGGCGCTATTTGAACGCATTGCTGCTGAGATAGGTGACGAATTTCTGGGTGCGCCCGGAGATCTACCCCCCACATGAGGTGATGCGGAAAAACTTTTTAGCGCAGATCGTCAACATCAGGTTGCTCCTCATCGTTCTCGTGTTGAAAGCAACCCACTGCAAACTACTCTTTCACCCCTCTACAACCACAGGATTTATCATGATGAAAAAACTAGAAGGAAAAGTCGCTCTTGTCACCGGCGGTACCAGCGGCATCGGTCTTGCCACTGCCAAGCGCTTTGTCGCCGAAGGTGCCTATGTGTTCATTACGGGTCGTCGCCAAACTGAACTTGATGCCGCCGTCAAAGCGATCGGTGAAAACATCACGGGTGTTCAGAGCGATGCCTCCAAGATGGAAGACCTCGATCGCCTGTTCGCCACGATTGAGCAAAAGCAAGGACACCTCGATGTAATCTTCGCCAATGCTGGCGGTGGGGAACTCGTCCCACTTGGATCGATTACTGAAGAACACTTTGACAAAACGTTCAACACTAATGTCAAAGGTCTGCTATTCACCGTGCAGAAGGCACTGCCTCTGTTACCAGAGGGCGCTTCTATCATTCTGAACGCCTCGACTGCTTCTACCGTGGGCACTCCAGCCTTCAGCGTTTACAGCGCGACCAAAGCCGCCGTGCGCTCGTTTGCCCGTAATTGGACACTCGACCTCAAAGAGCGCCATATTCGAGTTAACGCCATTAGCCCTGGCGTGGTTCCGACTCCTGGTTACGATCACTTGGGGCTGAGTGATGAGCAGTTGCAGGAATTCATAGACAGTCAAGCCGTCACTATCCCACTGGGAAGAGTAGGCACGCCCGATGAGATTGCCAAAGCCGTTGTCTTTCTCGCTTCAGACGACAGCAGCTTTGTCAACGGCATTGAGTTATTTGTCGATGGCGGTATGGCACAGATTTAAAGTGCCCTAAAAATACCCATCACCAAAACCGTTGAGGAGTTCGCTGCTATGAATGCAAATAACGGCATTATCAGTCAGCTCAGCCCATATTCAGTAATCGGAACCGCTGAAGCCAAAAAAGTTGGACTTAGCCTGCGTCCGACACAGTTATTGCTGTTTGGCAACCCTGAAGCCGGAACACCGCTCATGGTGGCAGAACCGACGATCGCTCTGGATTTACCCCTGAAAATACTGGCATGGGAAACGGCTGACGGTAAGGTATGGCTGAGTTACAACGATCCTGATTACTTAAAACAGCGGTTCTCTCTCTCCGATGAGTTGGTCAAAAACATCGCGGTCATTGCACCTTTAGTCAATCAAGCACTGCGATAAGTAACTCAGTCATTTTTTCGATATCCCATGTTGGCTGCCGTAATCGAATGCCATCCAAAACTTTGGAGCTAAAGATGAAACTCATCTCTGTCAACGTAGGACTTTCGCGTGAAGTGACCTCGAAAGGGAAAACAGTTACAACTGGAATTTTTAAAGAGCCACTCAACGAACGGGTGATGGTGCGATCGCTTAATTTAGACGGTGATAGGCAAGCCGATCTAACCGTTCATGGAGGAGTAGACAAAGCCATCTATGTCTATCCCTTCGAGCATTATGATTACTGGCAAAGTGAATTGCCTGATACAGAGTTCCCGCCAGGTATCTTTGGCGAAAATTTCACGATCACTGGGCTGAAAGAAGAGGAAGTGAACATTGGCGATCGCTTTGCGATCGGCACTGTAAAACTGATGGTGACACAACCTCGTCTACCCTGCTACAAACTTGGGATTCGGTTTGGACGACCGGATATGGTTAAACGATTTCTCGCGAGTCGTCGAACCGGATTTTACTTTCGTGTTTTGCAAGAGGGCGAAGTCGGAGCTGGAGACACTTTAGAGTTGGTGAGTCGAGATGACAACAACATCACTGTTGCTGATATCACTCAACTTTATGTTCGCCAGGAAGACAATCCAGAGTTACTTCACCGTGCTGCTCAACTGGAAGCTTTACCCGAAAGTTGGCGCGACTACTTCCAGGAGCAAGGTCGTCGTCAGGATGTGAGATAAATTAACCTGTCGTAAAACTTCACCAGTTGAAGAAGGTTCTCTCAGCATGGCTTCACGTCCATCAGCCACTACTTATAGGGCACTTTCCTGTAACGATTGAAATAACTGGATGGAGATAACCTGTAATTACTCTTTGAGTTAAGATTTAAACGCTTTAAAGCCGTCTCTAACTTGTCGCTTAACTCAGCAAACTTCAGTGTTCTGAATCAAATGAATATTGAACAATGAGAACAACAGAACACCTGTTTCTCATACTTCTACAACGCATATATTCCATGACCACATATCGCACAGTCTCAATCGATGGTTTAGATATTTTCTATCGTGAAGCGGGTTCTCGCGACAACCCAACGATTCTGCTGTTGCATGGCTTCCCGACTTCCTCTCACATGTTCCGCAATCTCATACCTGCACTTGCGGATTCCTTCCATCTGGTTGCCCCTGATTACCCTGGCTTTGGCTATAGTTCCATGCCTACGGTGGATGAGTTTGATTACACATTCGATCGCCTTACCGAAGTAATGGCAGGCTTTATCGATGCGATCAGATTAAAACGCTACAGTCTTTACTTGATGGACTATGGCGCTCCTATTGGCTATCGCCTTGCAACGCAGAATCCAGAGCGGGTAGAGTCGCTGATTGTGCAAAATGGCAATGCCTACGCGGAAGGGCTAGGTGATTTCTGGCAACCAATGCGAGCTTTTTGGCAGAACAAGACACCTGAGAATACCGAGCGGGTGCGTCAGGCTCTAGCTATCAAGGGCGCGAAATGGTATTACACCACTGGAGCGAGAAATTTAGAGTCCCTCAGTCCCGATACGTGGACTTTGGATGAAGCGCTTCTCGATCGCCCTGGTAACTCGGATATTCAACTGGCATTGAAGTACGACTATCAATCCAATTTGTTGCTGTATCTGCAATGGCAAGCCTACCTGCGTCAGTATCAACCCCCAACGTTAGTCGTGTGGGGCAAAAACGATCAGGGCTTTTTAGTCGAAGGAGCCTATGCCTACAAACGTGACTTGCAGAATCTTGAGTTTCATCTACTCGATACCGGACACTTTGCCCTGGAAGAAGATGGGGACGCGATCGCAGATCATATTCGCTGCTTTCTGACCACCCACGTTGTAGAGAACACCATGATCGACAGGACAACAACGACCGATCCCGATTTTGATGCCCGCGAGGCACTACGCCTGCTCGGTCCCGATCCCGAAAACTGGGTACCCGATCGCCCTGGCATCGATCACAATGTCACTATAATAGGTGGCAGCGGCAGCGGTAGCACCTTTGTATTTGCGCTACGCCGTGCTGGAATCGGTCGCGTGACGGAGATCGATGCAGCCGATGACGAGGCTCATGCAGGCGTATGGCTGACGCGAGCGCGGATGAAAACGCTCCGCACGCCGAAAAATCTGCCTGGTCCAGAACTAGGCATCCCAGAATTGTCCTTTCAAGCCTGGTACGAAGCTCGGCACGGTGCGGCAGCCTACGCGCAGATCGATCGCATTGGGCGAGTGGCTTGGGCTGAGTACCTCAGTTGGTATCGGCAATTCCTCGGTATCCAGGTTCGTTACCGGACGAAGTTGGTGCGGATTGAGCCAGATGCAGGTTTCTTCCGCTTACACCTTGAGGTAGACGGTGTCCCGCAGGTAGAAACTACGCGCAAAATTATCTTCGCCAATGGCGTGGCTGGCACTGGTGGTCCATACATACCTCCAGTACTGGCTGACTTACCACGCACGCTGTACGCACATACCGCCGATGCCATCGATTTTGAAGCACTGCGCGGTAAGACTGTGGCAGTGCTGGGTGCAGCGGCTTCAGC
>NZ_JACJOQ010000359.1:0-2869 GCF_014695635.1 Coleofasciculus sp. FACHB-712
TTTACCGCCATCCTCGCTATTTAAAATCGCCTCTGAATCTACTGGAAACCTTTACAGCCCACGGGGAAGCCGACCCTATCTATTAGAAATTAATGGATTAGTTGCAGTCGGTCAACTGCGCCTGGAATGGAGTTTTAGCGAATCAGTACATCGCCGGGAAACGGTGCAGCGACTAGCTGAGGGATATATAGAGGCGTTGCGATCGCTTATTGCCCACTGTCAATCTCCAGAAGCAGGCGGCTACACTCCCTCAGACTTTATCGCCGCCAAAGCCAGTACCAGCGACTTCGATAAGTTGCTAGCCCAAATTAGTCAATCTACCAAAGGCAGCCGCCATGAAAGTTGAAAATCTAGAAGACATTTACGAACTTTCACCGATGCAGCAGGGGTTGCTATTTCATACGCTGTATGCCCCAAAATCGGCAATGTATTTCGAGCAGTATAGCTGGACGGTGCAAGGAGATTTTAATGCCTTGGCGTTTAAGCAAGCTTGGCAAAGCGTAATCGACAGACATCCGATTTTGCGGACTGCCTTCTTTTGGCAAGATTTGGAAAAGCCCTATCAAGTGGTGTACCGCCAAGCTGAACTAATTTGGCAGGAACAAGATTGGCGGCATTCGCGGGAGTTGCAAGCAGAACGATTGGAAATGTTTTTGCAGGCAGATCGCGATCGCGATTTCGACCTTTCCCAAGCCCCCTTGATGCGTCTCGCCTTGATTCGGTTAGCAAATGATACCTATCAAGTGGTTTGGAGCCATCACCACATCCTTTTAGATGGTTGGTCGGTTCCCCTGGTCTTTCAGGAAGTTTACGCCTTTTATCAAGCCTTCTGCCAAGGTCAAGAATTACACCTGGAACGCCCCCGTCCGTTCCGGGAATACATTACCTGGCTACAGCAGCAAGATTTGTCGAAAGCGGAAGCGTTCTGGAGAAAGACACTGCAAGGCTTTACCGCACCGACTCCTCTAGGACTAGACCGGATGCACAATCAGGCGAGTCTAGAAAACAACGAGAACGAGCAGCAAATGAAGCTATCGCAGGCTGTCAGCGCTGCTCTGGAAGCCTTAGCACGTCAGCATCGCTTAACGATTAACACCTTAGTGCAAGGAGCTTGGGCGATTCTGCTGAGTCGCTACAGTGGCGAACAGGATGTAATTTTTGGGGCGATTTCTTCTGGGCGTCCAACCGATTTAGTGGGGGTGGAATCGATTGTCGGGATGTTTGTCAACACCTTGCCAATGCGGGTATATGTCAATCCCGAAGCCGAACTTTTGCCTTGGTTAAATCGTTTTCAAGCTCAACAAGCAGAAATGCGTCAGTACGAGTATAGCCCTCTCGTCAAAATTCAGGGATGGAGTGAAATTCCTGCCAACGTATCTTTCTTTGAGAGCATTGTCACCTTAGAAAACTATCCCGTTGAACCGGAACAATGGGAAGAAAATCAGAACCTAAAGATATACAATTTGCAGGTTTTTGAGAAGACAAACTATCCCCTAACGATCATGGCAGGAACGGGAACCCAGTTGTCGCTCAGAATTTTGTACGACGATCGCCGTTTTGATGCCGCCACAATTACTCGGATGCTGGGGCATTTCCAAACATTGTTGGAAAGTATTGCAGCTAATCCTAATCAGCGTCTTGGCGACTTGCCAATTTTGACTGCCGCAGAACGGTATCAGTTGTTGTTGGACTGGAACAATATTCAGGCGCAGGATAATGTAGAGACACGATTAATCGCATCTATACAATCGATTCATCAGTTATTTGAACAACAGGTACAAAAGACACCTGATGCGGTTGCGGTAATTTTTGATAATCAACAGCTAACTTATACCGAACTCAATAGTCGAGCGAATCAATTAGCGCATCACCTGCAAAAACTTGGAGTGAAACCCGAAGTTCTCGTTGGCATTTGCATGGAACGCTCTTTGGAAATGGTGATTGGACTTTTGGGGATTCTCAAAGCAGGTGGTGCTTATGTACCGCTAGATCCCAAGTATCCCCAAGAACGCTTAGCGTTCATGTTAGAGGATACGCAAGCATCGGTATTGTTGACGCAACAGCAACTGATTGAGAGTCTTCCTAAACACAATGCGAAGGTTGTTTCTCTAGACTCTGACTGGGACATGATTGCTCAGTCAAACTCGGAAAATCCGGTTCAAGAAACGATAACAGCAGATAACCTCGCCTACGTCATTTATACTTCTGGTTCTACTGGCAAACCGAAAGGCGTTGCGATCGCGCATCACAACACTGTTGCGCTGATTGATTGGGCGAAAACAGTGTTTACAGCAGCAGATATGGCGGGAGTTTTGGCTTCTACTTCTATCTGCTTCGACTTGTCAGTTTTTGAACTCTTTGTTCCCTTAAGCTGCGGTGGTACGGTCATTTTGGCTGAAAACGCCTTGTATTTGCCGACTTTACCAGCGGCGGATCGGGTGACGTTAATTAATACCGTGCCAAGTGCGATCGCTTCTTTACTCCGAGATAACGCCATTCCCGCTTCAGTCCGTACCGTTAATTTAGCAGGCGAACCCCTGCTAAATAATCTGGTGCAGCAACTCTATCAGCTAAACCACATCCAGCAGGTATTTAATCTCTACGGGCCTTCGGAAGATACTACCTATTCAACATACGCCTTAATCGAACGCGGTAGCCAGTCAAATCCGCCGATTGGTCGCCCGATTGCCAATACACAAACCTATGTATTGGATAACTCTCTACAACCTGTCCCCATCGGCGTTACTGGCGAACTCTATCTTGGCGGTGCAGGACTGGCGCGAGGTTATCTCAATCGTCCAGAACTGACAGCCGAAAAGTTTATTGCCAACCCATTTAATCAAAACCTAACCCCCCTGCCCCCTTCCCT
>NZ_JACJOQ010000036.1:0-10943 GCF_014695635.1 Coleofasciculus sp. FACHB-712
GAATTCGCGCTTTGGGGATTCAGTTGTTAGTGATTGATACGGAAAATAAGTTTATTTCCACTGGATTCGCAAAGGAATTGGCAAAGCAATCTGGGGGGAAATATTATCACTTACCCAAGGCAACGGAGCAAGCGATCGCTGGAGTGACCAGAGGTGCGATCGCAGATATGAAATCTCGTTAGTACAAAAATCTCTAGGAACCCCACCCCCAACCCCTCCCCGCAAGCGGGGAGGGGAGCCGGAGCCGCAGGCGATCGCGGGGTGGGGTTCTTTTATTACGGGTAATCAACCAGAGTTAATATCACTTCTCCCGATTACCAATTACCCATCTCAAAAACTCTTCACCGCCCTATATTTCGCTTCAACTGCTCAAGCTCGTCGTCCGCTTCCCAGTGCTTAAATTTAGCCTCTAATGGATCGGGACCACTGTTGATTGGGCGGTGGTAATTCTGATTCCAGCCAACCGTCTCCGCACGCTGCTGAGCTTGAGAACTTGTACGCGCTGCTTGCGCCTGAACGGCTTTAGTATGGACTTCCTGGCGGCGAACTTGAATTTGACGCTGTAGCTGTTTTGCTTGCTCGCTTCGCTGTTTAATCCCTTGCATCTGTCCCCAAAGTTGATTACCTTGACGTAGCAGGGCTGCTTCTCGCTCTTGGGCAGGCTGGACTAAATCGAACCTGTTGGCAGCTTTTGCCTTTTCAATCCGGACATGCCAGCGCTGAATTTCTTGAGCGGTTGAGAGGATTTCATCTTGTAATTTTTTCTCTTGCAGTTGCAGGTCTGCAATCAGCTTAAGGGCATCATCTTCTTGTTCCCGTAGCTGCTCCTCTAGCGCCTGTAATTCCAAATGAGGATTATTCCGCAAGAATTCTTCTAATCGGGTTTCTAAAAACCGGCTGAAATCGTCAAATAGACCCACTGCAAGAACTCCCACTACAGGTTTGTCATTATGTTAGCAATTAGGCGCGATCGCTCATCAGCCATTAGTCATTAGTCATTAGTAATAGACTTATGAGTGATCTCTAATGACTCATTTAAAACTTCTGCCCAACATAAACAGAACGGACTTCTCCGTTGCGTCGGATAACCGCTTCCTGATTCGAGATGGAAACCAAAGTCCATCCGCTAGAGCCAATGTTTTCGCCCACGCGGATGCGGTTGGCAACACCGCCGAAGTCAAATAGAGCAGCAGAGCGATCGCCCAATTCTAAGACTCCCACAAGCGTATGCGTCGCCGTAGGAGCCGGATCTGGGTTGGGTGCGGGTACTGCGGCTGGGGGCGCGGGGGGTGCTGGGGGTGCCAGGGGTGGTAAGGCAGGGATGGGAAGCCGAGGCATTGTGGCAGCCATCGGAGGCAGTGTCAGAGGTTTGGAACCCAATGAGGGTGCTGAGGGACGAACCGACGGTGCCGGACGACTGACTGGGGGTTTGGGACGCACTGGCGGCATCAAATTCACTGAGGGTGCGGGACGCACTGGCAGCATCGAACTCACTGAGGGCGCGGGACGCACCGGCGGTACCGGACGCCTTGGTAGTGATGGAAGCAAGGGAGGACGGACTAAGGGGGAAACGCCTTGCAATCCTAGGGCAGATTGTGGAACTACAGACTGACTTTGGGGTGATGGATAGATGGGAATGTAGACTCTTTCCATAACACCCGATCCTCTTGCTGCCCCAGCCGCATTTCCGGGGACAGTTGTCACGGGCGGCAGATTAGTCCCTTGGGGCGCGGCGGCACTTCCCGTGCGTTTGTTCGCGTCAGCTTTGCGATCGATGACTTCGAGCGATCGCTGCATATAGTTCACAAACTGCTCATCTGCTTTAGACTGAACCTCTTGGCTGACGGGTGTAACCGTTGCGGGGGGAGAAAAGAGCCAATTTAGCCTGTCCTGACTCACCAGCCACAGCAGCAATGTAGCTGCCGCCGATGTCAAAGCCAGTCCCAGCAGGAGTTTCTCAAATAATTTGCCTTCCCCACGATCCTTGTTGTCTTCGGGTTGAATCTCCTCCACGCTGATATCCAGCGCCAGAGGCGTTTGCACAATACTGCGGGGTGTATTGTCTGGTTGCTCCGGGAGCAGCTCCTCTGGTGGAACCCAGGTAGGGGGCAATGTGACTTGCGAAACTTGGACAGGTTGTAAGGAGATATACTCTGACTGCGGCTGCTCTGGAGTTGAGATGCTGCCGCCCTCCAAAACCCGGTCGATGTCTGCAAACAAGTCGTCCATCAATTGATCGGCATATTTGTCAACCGACCAAGGTTGGATAGAAGTGGAATTTGCCAAGGGTGCTGAGTCCCTCTGGTTATTGCTAACATCCTGAGTCATCGATTGCTCACTCTCGTGGCTACACTGAATCAACGATAAGCCTTAAGACATTTGATGGGGCTTATATCGGTAAATAAATTCCTAATTGTGGGACATTATTCCCTAAGGCAATCAGTTGTCAATGCTCCCTGACTGATTGGTTCAAAGAACGCCTTACTTCTAGCTTATATTTTCCCGTGGCGACCAAGCCAATTTTGTCTTTAAATTGGGCTTGACCCAGTTAGCAAACCATGCTTTTTGTCACTTGTCAATTGTCAACGGGTAGAGAGGGGACGAATCTCATCTCTCGGTCAGTTGTTGATGTTTTTACCACTCACTCAGGCAAGGAGGCGGTACCAAAAAAGCCTCTACGATGACTGGCTGCTAACCAAGGCGGTTTGCCGAGAGCGTAATTCTAGATATACCAGTAAAGCGTTGATATCAGCCGGATTGACGCCGCCAATTCGAGCTGCTTGACCAATCGTGAGCGGTTGCACTTGCGCTAACTTTTCACGAGACTCCTTCGAGAGAGTCTCGATCGCTGCATAATTTAGATCCGGCGGTAGCTGGCGGTTTGCATGACGGCTCACTTGGTCAATTTGGTGCTGCTGACGCTGGAGATACCCAGAGTATTTGAGATCGATTTCTGCGCCTTCTTTCTCCACGGAGTCTAGACTGGGGTTGCTCAGTCCGTAACGATCTAAGTCAACGTAATGGAAACCAGGGCGTCGTAGCAAATCAGCCAGAGTAATCGAGCCTTTGATGGCTTGTTGGGTGTCAGACGCGATCGCCTTCCCGATCTCATCATGCTCCTTAATCCGCGTTGAGTACAACCGTTCCTTCTCAGCAGCAATATTCGCTTGCTTGTGTTGGAACAACTCCCAGCGACGGTCATCAATTAAGCCGACTTCCCGACCCAGCGGCGTCAAGCGCTGATCTGCATTATCCGACCGCAGTAACAACCGATACTCAGATCGGCTAGTTAGCATCCGGTAAGGTTCCCGCAAATCTTTGGTACACAGATCGTCCATCAGCGTCCCGATGTAACTGTGTTCGCGCGGGAATACAATCATTTCTTGATTGCGGACAAATCGAGCTGCATTAATTCCCGCTACAATGCCTTGAGCAGAGGCTTCTTCATACCCGGTCGTGCCGTTAATTTGCCCAGCACAAAATAGTCCCTCTACCTTTTTGGTCATCAGTGTCGGATAGCACTGGGTTGCGGGTAAATAATCATACTCCACCGCGTAAGCTGGACGCAGCATCGTACAGTTTTCTAGACCGGGGAGACTTCGCAACATTTGCAACTGCAAATTCTCTGGCAATCCCGTCGAAAAGCCTTGAATATACAGTTCTGGAATATCCCGTCCTTCCGGTTCAATAAAAATCTGGTGGCTTTCCTTATCGGCAAAGCGCACAATTTTATCTTCAATGCTGGGACAATAACGCGGTCCCTTTGCATCTACCCAACCGCCATAAACTGGTGACAGATGCAGATTTTCTCGAATAATCCGATGAGTCTCCGGCGTCGTCCGGGTGAGATAACAAGGCATCTGCTCCCGTTCCACCCAAACTGAGGGGTCAAAGCTGAACCACCGCACCTCCGTATCACCCGGCTGGGGTTCCAAATTAGTATAGTCTAGCGATCGCTTATCGACCCGTGCCGGAGTTCCCGTCTTCAGCCGTCCCGTTTCAAATCCGAGTCGATTCAAAGTTTCTGTCAACCCAACTGCGGCAAATTCCCCCGCCCGACCCGCTGACATCGACTTGTTCCCGACCCAGATGCAACCCCCTAAAAAAGTGCCCGTCGTCAGGATGACTGCTTTGCAACCAAACGCCACACCAAAATAAGTCTCGACGCCAATCACTTCATCGTTAGCGCCCATTACCAAATCTGTGACCATGCTTTCGCGGATTGTCAAGTTTTCCTGGTTCTCGACAATCTCCTTCATCACCGCCGCATATTCCCGTTTATCCGTCTGCGCCCGCAATGCCCATACCGCAGGCCCTCGCGACGAGTTCAGAATCCGCTTTTGTAGGTAAGTGCGATCCGCCATTTTCCCAATTTCCCCACCCAACGCATCGATTTCGTGAGTCACCTGGGACTTGGCAGGGCCACCGACTGCTGGGTTACACGGTTGCCAAGCAATTTTGTCCAAGTTAAGGGTCAGCAGCAGGGTACGACAGCCCAATCGTGCTGTAGCGAGGGCAGCTTCGCAACCGGCGTGTCCGGCTCCGACTACAACAACATCAAAAGCGTCTTGAAATTCTACGGGCGATCGCGTGCTCATGGTCATGGTAAGTGTCTGAGTAGCAAGGACTCATCCTTCATATTAGCGATTACACCAGTCTGCTTGGAGTTTCAGCCATTGAGTGGCAAAATAAACCCGATTTAGACAGTATATAGACTTAATTCTATCGGGTGATTCTTTTCAAGTTAAAGCATATCACTCGGATTTGTCGGATGAGGTTTCGTATTCAAGATTTGTCGCTTGAATACAAGGTTGGTTACTATGCCAAAACTCAGATTGATTTCTCTGTACTGCGAACGGACTGAAGACAACGCCGGGGCTGATGAAGCTTACTTGGTTGTGAATGGACAACAAGTTGGAGGCGTACAAAGTATCAACGATCGCGAAGCACGCAACCTCACTTATATCCCGCCGATTTCTTTTACATCTTCTGCTGAAATTCGGCTTTATGACCAAGATACGGGGATTTTCGATAAGGATGATTATCTGGGCACGTTAAATGCTTCCAGTAGTCAATTAGGTCGTGGAGAGCAACGGGGTAAGTTTACTGAGGATGATGCTGACTACACTTTGACCTGGGAAGTTCTGGCAGATTAAGTATTCTTGCTTTGTCTGTTTTTACTTTATAGGGAAAAAGTTGCATAAAACGTTTTAAAAAGACACAGAAAACCGTGTCTTTTTAATTCATTATTATCTAGCTAAAGTATCTTTTTTGTAGAGTATTTTATTTTAAATCATATAAAGTGCGATCGCCTTCATCAACCAAGATACGTTAGCCAAGGGACGCTTTGTTCGCTTCGCCTTGAATCCTTTTGCATTCCCTCAAGCTCACATAAGGGCGATCGCCAGTCATGCTTCTTGGAAAGGGTAACAAAATATACTTATAAGTTTAATTTATATTCTTTTGCTGAGTGGATTTCGTCATAACCAGGACATCTGGGTGATAGAAGTGGTAGTTAATGGTGAACAACTTCCAAATCTAGGGCCTGTATAAAGAAAGTTGAAAGTTCGTGAAGTATTTTTTCCTTTCTGATGGATGGACTGTCGGTCGAGTATGGGAATTCGGTGGCTTGTGGAACGAAAACTCTTGGCGACGCAAACCCGAAATTCAGCAAATGAACCTTTGCATCTTCGAGCAAGGCGAAAAACTGTGGCTGTATCGAGTAGAAGACGCCATTCTTATGGTCGAAGTCAAACCCACAGCTCATGTCCCAACTGAGTCAGCCAATCAGAATATTGGTCAAGTAGTGCTAAAACGCTTGATTGATGCTGAAGAGGTCATCCAGAGAATGAACGAGTCAGCAGCGTTACCCCAACTCAGCAGCACCCAGGAGTCGGGATGAAAGGTTAAGAATGCGATCGCTACATTAATCCCAACTGTCAACCCGCTTGCAATGGATTCTAACAATAGTTACACTTCTTTAAATGGTAACTCCCCTCGGTCTTCCGACCTAGGAATGGCGTGAACCTGGTGTGACGAGGCCAAAAACCTCATCGACATGATAAATCGTGTCTGTAACATCTGCCGAGGTAAAACATCAAGTACGCGAAACTCTCATGCAAAAAGCCTGCAATCGGCATGGCTCTTGAAGCTAAGAGTAGGTAACATAATCTTTCATTTTCACTTTTGCCTTGTGAAACAGTCCCGCAGTCTTGCAAGAGAGCTTCTCTGGCTTAGATTATGGTAAACAACGGCAAATCGCACATAAAAAAAGAAGCGTCGAAGTAGACACTTAATTCATCTGAGGAGGAGCGTAGTCAATGGGACTACCCTGGTACCGAGTACACACAGTCGTCCTGAACGATCCAGGTCGATTGATATCTGTACACCTGATGCATACTGCCCTCGTGGCAGGCTGGGCCGGTTCGATGGCCCTGTACGAACTCGCAATTTTTGACCCCAGCGACCCAGTCCTGAACCCCATGTGGCGTCAGGGGATGTTTGTACTGCCATTCATGGCTCGCTTGGGTGTAACCGAATCCTGGGGTGGTTGGAGCATTACTGGCAGCTCAGGAAACTACCCTGGCGTATGGTCATTTGAAGGCGTTGCTGCCGCTCATATCGTCCTTTCCGGTCTGCTGTTCCTGGCTGCCGTCTGGCACTGGGTTTACTGGGATTTGGAACTGTTTAGAGACCCCCGCACCGGCCAACCAGCGCTCGACTTGCCAAAGATGTTTGGCATTCACCTGCTTTTGTCGGGTCTTTTGTGCTTTGGATTCGGTGCATTCCACCTGTCGGGGCTATTTGGCCCTGGTATGTGGGTTTCCGACCCCTACGGTATCACTGGCAGCGTCCAACCTGTCGCGCCAGAGTGGGGACCCGATGGCTTTAATCCGTTCAATCCTGGCGGTGTCGTCGCTCACCACATTGCAGCAGGTGTCGTAGGAATTATCGCTGGTTTGTTTCACCTAGCAGTTCGACCCCCAGAGCGGCTCTACAAAGCTTTGCGGATGGGGAACATTGAAACCGTGCTTTCCAGCAGTATTGCCGCTGTATTTTTTGCCGCCTTCGTTGTGGCAGGTACGATGTGGTACGGCAGTGCTACAACTCCGATTGAGCTGTTTGGTCCCACCCGCTATCAGTGGGATGGCGGTTACTTCAAGCAAGAAATTGACCGGCGCATTCAAGCCAATATTGCTGAAGGGGCGAGCGCTTCCGAAGCTTGGTCGCAAATTCCAGAAAAACTGGCATTTTATGACTATGTCGGAAACAGCCCTGCGAAGGGTGGTTTGTTCCGCGCAGGTCCAATGAATAAAGGAGATGGGATTGCTCAGGCTTGGTTAGGGCATCCAGTATTCAAAGATGCTGAAGGTCGGGAATTGTCGGTACGTCGTCTTCCCAACTTCTTTGAAACCTTCCCCGTGATCTTGACCGATAAAGACGGTGTGATTCGCGCCGATATTCCGTTCCGTCGGGCAGAATCAAAAAATAGCTTTGAGCAAGCGGGTGTCACCGTAAGCTTATACGGCGGTGCTTTGGATGGGAAAACTTTTGATGACCCCGCTAAAGTGAAGCAATTTGCTCGTAAAGCTCAGCTGGGTGAGCCTTTTGCCTTCGACCGCGAAACGCTGAATTCTGACGGGGTGTTCCGCACCAGTCCCCGTGGCTGGTTCACATTCGGACACGCTGTATTTGCTCTGTTGTTCTTCTTCGGGCACCTCTGGCATGGCTCTCGGACTCTGTTCCGGGATGTGTTTGCTGGGGTTGAAGCTGACCTGGAAGAGCAGGTTGAGTGGGGTCTGTTCCAGAAAGTGGGTGACAAGAGTACCCGCAAGAAGGAAGCTGTCTAGAAATGTAATCAGGCGAAAGGCAAAAGTTAAGTATTTTTCTTTGACCTTTTGCCTTTTTAGTTTTTCTTGACAAGGTAGACTGGTAGTAAAGCAAACAATCAGGAAATTCTGATATGGAAGCCGCTGCTTACATTTTGATTTTGACCCTCGCATTGGGTACTCTCTTCTTTGCGATCGCTTTCCGCGAACCTCCTCGGATTGAGAAGAAGTAGTTCGCACCTAAAGCTCGCAGCACTACAACTTAATATTTAGGAAAAGCTACTGAGCCGCAACTGTCTTAACCCTTGTATTTCCACAAGGGTTAAGATAATAACCGGCTCAGCTTTTCCAATTTTAGGTATTTCTTTAGTAAAGTGGCAGATAATTCTAATCCTTCCTCACGCTCGTCTATCCAACAAGCGAGGACTTTTTAAAATGCAATGTCCTTTATGCCAGTACACCGATAGCCGTGTCCTTGAGTCCCGTTCCACGGAAGCCGGACAAAGTATCCGGCGACGCCGCGAGTGTTTGAAGTGCAATCATCGCTTCACTACCTACGAACGCATTGAATTTGTTCCAATTACGGTGATCAAACGGGGAGGTCAGCGAGACTCCTTTGATCGTTCCAAGTTAATTCGTGGGATTGTTCGAGCCTGTGAAAAAACCGGCATCCCCCAAGGAACTCTGGAAGTATTGGTTGATGAAATTGAAGCAGAATTACAGCAGCGCATCATCAGAGAAGTCACCAGTCAAGAAATTGGGGAATTAGTCCTCCAGCGTCTGCAATCTATCAGCGAAGTTGCATATATCCGTTTTGCCTCGGTCTATCGGCAGTTTCAAGGAATTCGAGATTTTGTGGATACCTTGAATCATCTGCGAAGTCATGGCAGTGGAACAGAGGAAGACACTGAACTAACAGATCCTCTCGAAAATAATAAGCCTTCCTTATCAGAGCCTGGTGACACAGCAATCCAGGCTTCTTTGTTTATTGGTTATTAGTAACTAGCGGTTGACAAAGCTGCTACAGTATGCGCTAGAGATGCGGTGGTTACAGCCGAACATTTTTGAACTCGAATTTATCTAGCTTTCGTCCTGGCGACGTTGTAATTGGTAAAGCGAGCGCTCTGGAGCCGGAGGGCGCTTTAATTGACATTGGCGCACCAACAGCTATTTTTCTCCCAATTCGGGAAATGTCAATCAATGAGATTGACTCTCCAGAAGAAGCCTTGCAACTGAACGAATCCCGCGAATTTTTGATTGTAAATCAATACGATGAAGCGGGGAATTTGATACTTGGTCTTTCCATCCGACAGCTAGAGAAAAAGCTGGCTTGGGAACGAGTGCGTCAAATGCAAGCCGAAAACATCACAGTTTACGCCATAATTTTTGAAGCTCATCGCTTTGGCGTCTCAGTTAAAGTTGAGGGGTTGCGCGGCTGTGTTTTGCATTCTCGTCTCGATACCCGTAAGCCGAAAGAAGAGTTAATGGGAGAAGAAATCCCTATCAAGATCGTTGAGGTAGATGAAGACCGCGATCGCTTGTTTGTTTCCCATCGACTAGCACTGTATCCAGCAGGGATAAAGCATTTAGAAGTTGGTCAAGTTGTTACTGGGAGAGTACTTGCACTCAAGCCGTATGGTGCATTTATCAATATTGCAGTCATTAACGCTCTGCTGCACATTTCCGAAATTTCCCACGCTGACTTTGACAAACCTGAAAGTATTTTTAAGGTCGATGATGAAATAAAAGCAATGATAATTTCGATGGATGCTGAGAAAGATCGCGTCTCACTCTCCACAAAAGCACTAGAACCCGAACTAGGTGATATGCTGAAAAATCCTCAGAAAGTCTATGAAAAAGCTGAGGAAATGGCGGCAAAGTACCGCAACCAGATGCAGAAATAGTAGTTGTTGCCTCAGATGTAGTCTTTAGCTGAAATACCGCTTACCTACTGCTAGGGAGCAATTTTAGCCAAACGGAGGATGAGCAAATTAAGTTATAATATCCTGTCTGGACAACTTCTCGCTCCTAGAAAATCTCATACAATAGGTTTGGCGAGAGAGCTATGTAGGTGTAAACTGCACGCGGTAAACGTGGGCGTACATCGACAGGAGGCACAGTTAAATACGGAGATAACACCAGGAAACGATACGCATGGTCAATCAGAAAACAACCGCTACAGCAGATATTGGATTTTCTCACGAAGATTTTGCGGCCCTACTCGATAAGTACGACTATCACTTTAATCCCGGTGATATTGTCGCCGGTACCGTGTTCAGTTTAGAGCCTAGGGGCGCTCTGATTGACATTGGCGCTAAAACAGCGGCTTACATTCCGATTCAGGAGATGTCAATCAATCGGGTTGATGCTCCGGAAGAAGTGTTGCAGTCCAACGAGACGCGAGAATTTTTCATTCTGACCGACGAGAATGAAGATGGACAGCTAACCCTTTCCATCCGCCGCATTGAGTACATGCGAGCATGGGAGCGAGTCAGGCAGTTGCAGACAGAAGACGCTACAGTGCGATCGCTTGTCTTCGCTACCAATCGCGGTGGTGCATTGGTACGAATTGAAGGATTGCGCGGGTTTATTCCCGGTTCTCACATCAGCACTCGCAAACCCAAGGAAGATTTGGTTGGTGAAGAACTACCGCTAAAATTCTTAGAGGTAGACGAAGACCGCAACCGTCTAGTTCTGTCGCACCGACGGGCGCTGGTCGAGCGGAAGATGAATCGCCTGGAAGTGGGCGAGGTCGTGATTGGAACGGTACGAGGCATCAAGCCTTATGGTGCATTTATCGATATTGGCGGCGTCAGCGGACTGCTGCACATCTCCGAGATTTCCCACGACCACATCGACACGCCTCACAGCGTCTTCAATGTCAATGATGAAGTGAAAGTGATGATCATTGACCTTGATGCTGAACGGGGACGGATTTCGCTCTCCACCAAGCAGCTAGAGCCAGAACCGGGCGACATGATCAAGAACCGCGATCGCGTCTATGACATGGCGGAAGAAATGGCGGCTAAGTATCGGGAGCAGATGCGAGCCAAGCTGCAAGGCACTACGATACCTTCTATAGAAATCGGCGTTTCTGACGAAGAAGCGCTACCT
>NZ_JACJOQ010000360.1:0-34781 GCF_014695635.1 Coleofasciculus sp. FACHB-712
GCTAATTTAGCGACGTTGACAGATTTAGAGATTTCCTATAAACCCGGCGAATCGGGTTTATTTGCCTATTTTTTAGAGCAGCTAAACCCAGCGCTAACTTGGAAGGATTTGGAGTGGTTGCAATCCTTGTCGCCTTTACCATTGGTGGTGAAAGGGATTCTGCGAGGAGACGATGCGCTTCGGGCGGTGGAACATGGAGCCAAAGCGGTGATTGTTTCTAATCACGGGGGCAGACAATTGGATGGAGCGATCGCTACCATTGATGCCCTGAGTGAGGTGGTTGCATCTGTGGGAGACACAGCCGAAGTTCTGGTTGATGGCGGTATCCGTCGTGGCACAGATGTCCTCAAAGCCCTGGCCTTAGGGGCAAAAGCCGTATTGTTGGGACGCCCAGTGTTGTGGGGATTAGCGGTAGGGGGAGAGGCGGGTGTCCGTCACGTACTGGAACTTTTGCGGGATGAACTTGATTTAGCGATCGCTTTGAGTGGCTGCGCCAAGTTACAAGATATTGACTCCAGTTTGGTGCTGCAATTGTAGGAATGCTTCGTGTTGCGCTTGCCGATGAGAAGATGCGATCGCGTCTTGAGACTGCAAATTCGTCGTATGTGACTAGGATCACTCAGTCCTGGAAACACGATCACATTTTCTCCGGCATGTCAATCACCTAATGTTAGATAAAAACTATTCATATTAGTAGTATCAGAATTTTATGCGCTAATTTATCTGCTGTGGGGGGGAGTTTGAGATGCTGGAAAAACTAATGGTAGCCGCGACGCTAACATTCTCTCTCAATGTATTTTTGGGACATAGCTGGTCAACTGCCCCTCAAATGTCATCAGAACTCAACTTGCAAGAAACCGCATCGCAAATCATCAGCCTCTTACCTCGCCCAAATACTCACACTCCAGAGAATGGCAGCGGTTCTAATTCTGTACGATAAAGCTTGATGTTTTCCCGAATGGTTTATGCTGGGGAAAATAGAGAGCTACCGCTGCACAACTCGATATGAAACCCCAAATCGCCGCAACAGCAGCACTGCTGACCACACTTTCCTTCGCTGCTCCTGCAAAAGCTGAAAACGTCGAACATACTAGACAGTTATTGGCTACTAAACAATGTTCGCAGTGCGACCTCAGTGGTGCGGGTCTAGCTTTAGCTGACTTATCAGGAGCTAATCTCACTGGCGCTGATTTGAGCCGTGCTAATCTCAGTCGTGCCAACTTGAGTGGAGCCGACCTCAGAGGTGCAAATCTGAGCGGGACTTCTCTATTTGGGGTCAATCTGAGCGGTGCAAACTTGACAGGTGCGAACCTGGCAGGCGCTGACCTAAGAGAAACTTTTCTTGTTAATGCAAATTTGGCGGGTGCTAACATCAATGGTGCTAACTTGCAGGCGGCTATTGGTATCCCTAGCTACGCAGCCACGCCTGAAGATTTCTACGCTTGGGGTGTAGCAGAGGGCCAAAAAGGAGACCAACAAGGCGCAATCGATCATTTCAACCAATCGCTGGCTCTGAAGCCCAACTTTGCTCCCGCATACCTAGCGAGGGGAGTGGCGCGTTATCAAATGGGCGATCGCTCCGGAGCCGTTCTGGATTCTCAGAAAGCTTCCGAACTTTTTACCATCCAGGGAAATATTCAAGGCTATCAGACTAGCCAAGTTTTCATTAAAGAGCTGACAACACCTTTGCAGGAAGCGGGTAGCAGCGGCGGAAATTTGGCGAATTTCCTAGGAGGTATTGGTAGCTTACTACTCCGATTGCTTTTTTAATTCTGCTAGGGTGGGTTAAAATACCTGCCCAGTATTACGAGTCAGTTTATGACGATATCCAGCGATTTGTGGCAGGAAAATCAAGATTTAGTGCAAGCCTGCCTCAAGCATCCTTTTGTCCAAGGCATTGCCGACGGCACGCTACACCAGGAGCGATTTGCTTACTATGTGGGGCAAGACGCCTTTTTCTTAGAAGCTTTTGCCCGTGCCTATAGCATTGCTGCGGCTAAAGCTCCCGACGCGGAAGGATTTAATACGTTTCATTCCCTAGCTGGGGGCGTTTTAGATGAACTTTCCCTGCATCAAGGCTATGCAGATGAGTGGGGAGTCAACCTGCAAGCAGTAGAACCGGGAGCCGCTACACGCCGCTACACGGACTTTTTATTAGCAACAGCTTGGAGTTCGGAGGTCAGTCTAATTGCTGTGGCAATGGCACCCTGTATGCGTCTGTATACTTTCTTAGGTCAGCAGATAGCTCAGAGTGGAATAAAAGACCATCAATACACTAACTGGATTCGCACTTATAGCAGTGAGGAATTTGAGCAACTAGCTCAGAAATTAGAAAATCTGGCTGATCGTTATGCCTCTACCACAGCATCTTTGAAATCAACTTACCGCTATGCGATGTTGTGCGAACGAGACTTTTTTCAAGCTGCCTGGGAGGCTATTGATTTAAAAATCTAGATTTTACTTAATAGCAATTCTCGATTGGATGCAGTACGGTTTAACCCTATATCTGTGTCCTCCCGCTCACCCAGAAGGGTTTAATATTTTCTCCCCTCTCCGTGAAGGTCGAGAGGTTGGGGGTGAGGTTCCGAGTTGAAAAGCAGTGCGGGTTAAGAAGATGTTTCTAAATATTATTGCAGAATTCTATTTTTATCCCTTGATTTTATCTTTGATTTGCTGCCACAAGCTTTTTTTCTTCTGAGTGAATGCTAATTGAGCTGGTTTAGGTTCATTCAGATAACGATAGTGTTCCCAAATATCCCAATACGAACCACCTGGCTGTAAACGGACGCCCGCCCAGTGTACAAACTTCAGAGGTTGATTAACTTTTGGATCGACTAATTTATAGCCTTCCTGCTTAAAATGCGGGCTTCCTGCCCAATTTCCAGGCCCCTTCCCGTTTTCTCGAACAATATTAAATCGTCGAGGCATTCGCTTTAATACGAGATAATTAAGAATCGTTTGGTCGGAGTTCAAGACATAAAAATATTCAGGATGAGATGCACAGAACTCAAAAGTATCTTGCAAATCTTGTTGAGTAATTAGGTTTTTCTTGGAACCCCAAAAACCACTATTGAAAACATCTTTCAATTCGTCTTCAGTGAAGATTTCTGTGATTTTGGGTGTAAAAACTTGTTTAATGCCTCCTGTGTATTGATAATCACAGCAGATAAAATCATTGTTTGCAAGATAATTAAGATTTTCTATAATTTTTTCAAATACAACAATATCAGTATCAATATATAGAAATTCATCGAAAGAACCAAACCAACAGGCTAACTTGCGAAGCAAGTTGGGTCTATCTAAAAGGTTGTCACCACAGGTCTGCTTGACTAAATCATCTATCTTTTCTAATAACTGTAAATCTTCGTATATTTTTACCCTATAAGAATTAGTAATAATATCAGCGATCGCTTGATACTGATTGTTATAGGGAATCATCACAATCGGACTATCAGCATCATAAGCACGAATGCTATTCAATAGCGCGATCGCATTATCAATGACGCGATCGTTAGCAAGAATATAGATACCACGACTCATTCAAATATCCTCAACTGGTGAATCCAATTTTCTTTAAAACTCTTTTGGCTAAACTTGGAGCCTGATTGTAAGGTGTCGGTTTGGTTATAAACTTAGGGCGCTTCTCTGGTTCGTGAAGATAGCGATAATGCAAGAAAATATCCCGATAGGGAAAATCAATATTTTCTCCCTCACTAATCCGAGAAAACAATTTTGATGACAGCCCAATATAGTGTAGATAGGTTAGTCGTTTTCCCCGATCGTACAGAATATTATCCCTAGCTTCAAAATGGGGAGAAGTAACCGCGTTTCCAGTCTTTTGGTCGTCAGGTAAATGCAGCGCCAAGTTATAAACTGGAATCTCGCCTCTCATCGTCATATAGTTAAGAACTGATTGGTTAGGCGCTGGCATCAATAAAATTTCTGCCTCGCCTTCCTCTAGCTTGGATACAAACCAATCTCTTTGTTCCTGGGGGAATAACCCTCGCTTCCCGGCGTACATTCCGGCACAAAATATCTCTGTACTAAGCCGGTTTTTATCAACAACTTCTAATAATTTTGGTGACTGGAGATTAAAGATATGATTGGGGGATTTATACTGAAAATCATAAACTACAAAATCATTCTCATTTAATTTATCAAAGATAATCTTTAACGAATCCATGACTACGATATCGGCATCTAAGTAGATAAACCTTTCAAAAGGGCTATCCGCATCAAAGGCGCAGTATCGCCGATTCATGCCTATACGATTAACACCGGGGATTCCTTGTTCTTGCCAAGTCTTTAAAGCAGTTGGATGAGCTGCCCATACCCGTTTAGAAAAATCTTCCCAACGAGCAAACAAGTTAACATCATCCAGCAAGGTTACATTTTCCCGATTAGCGATTTCCGCGCGAACTCGATCTACTCGATTATCATAGGCAATAACGCAGACTGGGATTTCTTTACCGACATTGGCTTCTATGCTATTTAATAGAGCAACGAGTTGGTCGTAGACTACATCATTCGCTAGTGTATAGATGCCGTCTGTCATATAAAAATCCTCAGCAGGTTAATTTGAATAATACATTAAAATCTTTTTAGGAGCTTCCTGATGTCTAAAACACAAAGGCAGAATTAATGTCAATTGCTAGCTGTTCACTGTGGATTTTGGTAGCGCGAACCGATCTGCCGTTCATGATGCACACCATTCCTCATCTAGTGAAGATGAGTAAATTCAAGTTTAGCGAACGGGTGTTGGCTGTAGATACGGCACCGCTAACGGGGGACAAAGTCGGGCGTCCAGGCATCGGTACTCTAGAACAGTTACGGGAGCGCTGCGATCGCTTGCTGCGCGATGGTGTGGTAGACAAGGTAGTCGATATAGACTACTCCGGAGCATATCACGACCGAGTATATCGCAAACATTTTGGCAGCCGCATCCGGTATACACATAACTATAAGGGCTACCCCATTTTGGGCACGATTTTTCACATTGAAGAAGCCCAAGGTGACTATATGCTTCACTATGACAGCGATATGCTGCTCCATCAGCAACCCGATTATAGCTGGGTAGAAGAGGGGATGAAGTTGATGCAACAACACCCGGAAGTGATGGCAATCAGACCGCTGACTGGGCCACCGACGGAGGATGGTAATATGTATCAACGGGTGCCCTATGAGCGCAACCCGCATGGTTTCTATACATTTAAGTTTTTCAGCAGTCGCATTTACTTAATTGACAAGAAGCGTTTCGACAAGTTACTTCCATTACCAGTGCTGTGGCGTCCTTATCGGCAAAAGATTGCCAATCGGTTGCCAGTGAGGTTACAAACGATATTGAACAATATCGCTGGTAAAGGGGCTTTGGATTCTTGGGAAGTGATGGTATCGAACCAACTAGAGGCGACGCAGTATGTCCGAGGGGTTCTCGATTCTCCGAAAGCCTGGACGGTTCATCCAAAAGACCGGGGTTCAGAATTTATTGAGGCTTTACCTAAAATAATCGAGAAGGTTGAAACAGGGTGGTATCCTCCGGAACAAGCCGGTCATTATGACCTTCAGTTGAAACATTGGCTTTGACAGAGCGTTTGAAGATTTCTTGTATTGCTTGATTTTCAAGATTTACCGTAGTTATCCATGCTTATCTCCATCCCTCATGGCTGAACAGCTTCCAACGATTTATTTTTATCTTCCCGAATCGGACTGGCCTGATAGCAACATTCCGGTGAATCCTGAAACTTATCAAGAAGTTTATAAAAGTGGTAAATGCACTGGCACGTACAACTGGATATTACAAACCTATCTTCGGCTGAAAGCTGATGGTTTTCCCTGCGAAATTGCCGGGAAAATACCTGCTGAGGGTATTGTTGTTGCGTGGACAGGTACTGTACCACCCGATCTGCGACCAGGACCAAAACAAATATTAGTGGTTGTTTGTGGAGATAAAGGGAAACACCGTTACGCACAGCTTCATGTTGTCCAAAATCGCCAGGAAATGCTTTATCCACACGTACATGTTGGGGATAAATATCTGTTTCCCGGAGAAAAGTATTACATTCCGCATTGGCCTCAACCAGGGTTGATCCCGCGAGATCCAGCACGAGGCGATCGCTTTGAAAATGTTGCCTATTTAGGTCGTAAAGAAAATTTGATCTTCGAGCTGAGGCAACCGTCATGGCAGGAACAGATGAATGCCTTAGGTTTGCGGTTTCAGGTAGTCAGAAACCCGATTCAATGGAACGACTACAGTGAGATTGATGCAATCGTGGCTGTCCGCAGCTTTAATCGTAAAAATGATTACTACTGGAAACCGGCTTCAAAACTTTACAACGCCTGGATTGCTGGTGTACCTGCAATTCTAGGACGATGCGAGTCTGGGTACCGATTGGAGCGCAAAAGCGAACTCGACTATCTAGAAGCGGGTTCTGTTGATGAAGTGATTTTGGCCCTGAAACGCCTTCGCGATGACAAAGAGTTGCGTCGTGCAATGATTGAAAATGGTAAGCTGCGTGCGGGGGAACTACAACCCGATCAGCTCGTCAGGCAGTGGCGCACCTTTTTAACAGACATAGCAATTCCAGCTTACGACCGCTGGTGTACGGCTTCAAATTCGACCAGGAAAGTATTTTTAACACGCCGTGACTTAGCTACCCAAACAAAGGGAGTTCGCATTCGTCTAAGCAACCTCTTACACAAAATCAGTACCATTTAGGATTTCCCTGGAATTAACAGTTTTTGCCGATTCCCTGAATAACGGATGGTTTTCTAAATACTCTTATGACTGACAAGCTACCTCCGATTTATTTTTACATTCCTCAAACAGATTGGCCTGCAGGCGGTATGCCAGAAAGTCTTGATACCTGTCCTCCTGAGTTTTTTAGACTCGGTATGTACAGCTGGACTCTGCAAACTTACCTGCGCCTAAAAGCGGATGGTTTTCCCTGCGAACTAACTGGAAGTTGTCCTACTGAAGGGATTATATTTGCCGGACGCTCGGCTTTTCCAGAAACTATGCAACCAGGAACAAGACAACTGATGGTTGTGCATCAAGGAGATAAGACACGACATCCCTACGCACAGCTTCATATTGTGCAAAATCTTCAGGATGAAATTCTGGTACGAGCATTACCTCTATGGGAAAGCTACTATATGCGTCATTGGCCCCAGCCCGGATTAATCCCGCGTAACCCTGCACGCGGTGATAGATTTGAAAATATCGCCTACTTTGGTCGAGAAGAAAATTTGGCACCTGAGCTGAGAGAATCGTCGTGGCAGGATCAGCTCAACTCATTGGGTTTGCGTTGGCATATCAGGAGTAATCCGAATAGCTGGCAAGACTACAGTGAAGTTGATGCGATCTTAGCCGTGCGTAAGTTTGCTCGCCAAACTGACTATGACTGGAAACCTGCCACAAAGCTTTATCAGGCATGGCACGCTGGTGTACCTGCAATTCTGGGACAGGAGTCTGCGTATCGCTCTGAACGCAAAAGTCAGCTAGATTACTTAGAGGTAACAACGCCAGAAGAGGCGATTTTGGCACTCAAGCGTCTCCAAAAGGATCGAGAGTTGCGTCGTGCCATGATTGAAAATGGTCGAGTCTGTGCTCAGGAAACACAGCCAGAAAAGTTAGTGGCACAGTGGCGCACTTTCTTGGCAGATGTGGCAGTTCCTGCCTACGATCGTTGGTGTACATCCTCAAATTTGACCAGGAAAATATTTTTAATGCGCCGTGACCTAGCGATCAAAACGAAGGGGATGCGAAAGGGCTTGCAGAGAGCGCGAAATAGCGTTGGAATTCGCACTCGCATACGTTCAGCTCTTGCCAAAGCCAGAGGAGTTTAAAGCTGTTGCAGAATTAATGCTGCTACTAGAGCCATGCTTCTCATAATCTCTTATTATCTCCACCCTTATGACTGATAGGTTGCCAAAAATTTATTTTTATATTCCCCAACATGACTGGCCTGCTGGTGAGCTACCGGAGAGCATTAACACTTACTGGCAGTGGCAGTGTTCGATAAATGGCGGTCGTGGTATCTACAATTGGACACTGCAAACGTATCTTCAGCTTAAAGCGGATGGGTTTCCATGCGAACTTGTAGGAACCATACCTAGCGAAGGGATTGTCATTGCACATCGAGACTCCCTGCCAGATGATCTGCAACCTGGAGCAAAATGGCTACTCGTTTGCATTCTAGGGGATAAAGCACGACACCCCTATGCACAGCTGCATACCGTGCAAAATCCTCGCGAAGAGATGCTTTTATGGCCCTTCTGGAAGAGCGAATACATACGGTTTTGGCCACAGCCAGGGTTGATTCCTCGCAGTATTACTAGAGGAGATCGATTTGAGAATATTGCTTTTGTTGGTCGTGAGAGAGAACTGGCCTCTGAACTGTTAGATTCGTCATGGCAGGAACAGATGAATGCTTTAGGACTGCGTTGGCAGATAGTAAGCCGCGATCGCTGGAATGATTACAGTGAAATTGATGCGGTTCTCGCTGTGCGGGACTTTAACGGTCAAAAAGACTATTCTTGGAAACCAGCTTCAAAACTAATTAATGCATGGCATGCAGGCGTCCCTGCAATTCTTGGGCGTGAGTCTGCCTTCCGCCTTGAGCGAAAAAGTGAACTTGATTACATAGAAGTAAATTCTCTTGAGGAAGCACTTGTAGCACTTCAGCGTCTGCGTCATGATGCACAATTACGTCGTGCAATGATTGACAATGGTCGAATTCGTTCGGAAGAAACTCACCCAGTAAAGCTCGTTGCTCAATGGCGAAAATTCTTAACAAATGTAGCTGTTCCAGACTACAATCGCTGGTGTAGGGCATCAAGTTTGACTCAGCAAACATTTTTGAAGCGCCGTTACCTAGTGGTGGAAACGAAAGATTTAAGGCATCGCATCCGAATTGCGCGATCGCAGGTATCCCGTCCCGTAAAATCACTAGTGTCACGGGTTAGAGAAGGGTGGAATTTCCGTTAAATTGATGATAAGGACAAAGCTCAGTGGTGCAAACAGCACTATTTACTGTCAATTTAACAAACGTCTAGGCAATGCAAGCAAAGAAGCTTTTTAATTGCAGATTTTCTATGCCTAAATTTTCTACTAACGCCTGCTCCTCTTCTTACCGCTATGAGTGATAAATTACCGCCAATATATTTTTATCTTCCCCAGTCTGACTGGGTTGAGGATATGCCAAAGAGTGCCGATACTTACTGGCAAGGTTTTGGACAAGGTATATACTGTTGGACACTACAAACTTACCTTCGCCTTAAAGCCGATGGCTTTCCGTGTGAGCTAATAGGGACGATGCCCACTGAGGGTATCGTCTTAGCGCATCGGCGCTCTTTCCCATTTGCTTTACAGCCACAACCAAAATTGCTGATGGTTTGCTTCAAGGCAGACTACGAGCGACATCCCTACGCACAGCTTCATGTTGTGCAAAACCCTCAAGAAGAATTGACCTTTAAAGAAAGTTCCTACATTCCGCATTGGTCGCAACCAGGGTTAATTCCTCGCGAGCCCTCACGAGGCGATCGATTTGAGAATGCTGCCTATTTTGGTATTACACACAACCTGGCAGATGAACTGAAGAAGCCATTGTGGCAAGAGCATCTGAAGGCTTTAGGTTTAAGTTGGCATATAGTGAAGCCTGAGCGCTGGAACGACTACAGTGATGTCGATGTAGTCGTAGCCGTGCGTAGCTTCGATCGCCAAGACTACACCTGGAAACCTGCCACGAAGTTGATTAACGCCTGGTGTGCTGGTGTACCAGCAATTCTAGGCACAGATTCTGCATTCCGAGCGGAGCGCCAAAGCGAACTAGACTATTTAGAGGTAGCTTCCCTTGAAGATGCGATCGCTGCTCTCCAGCGCCTTCGCGATGACAAAGAGTTGCGGCGTGCCATAATAGAAAACGGTCGAGTCCGTGCTGAGAAAACACAACCGGCGAGGCTAGTGACACAATGGCGCAACTTCCTAACAGACATAGCAGTTCCAGCCTATGAGCGCTGGTGTACGGCATCAACTTGGAGCCGACAAACATTTTTGCAGCGCCGTTCCCTAGCTATAAAAATAGACGCTATGCAACGGCGTCTGCGTAAACTTGTATCCCAACTTAGAAGCTAGCCAGATTCTCAATAGAAAATATTGCCTAATATAGCAATCAGCCTACACTTTCCAGCTAATAACTTTAGCAATAGATCTCACAACTCAAGTAAAACGAATATAACACAACAAAATATTAACTAAGATGTCGTTTTTTACTAATTTTGGTTACTTGAATAAAGTTTTTGCCGTTGTTAAGTCTAAATTGACTGATTTTAAAAATCAGCTAACCCCCAAAGTATGGCCTGACAAATCAATTGTTTGCTACGCAGGTTCAACGCCGGGGGAATGGACGCCAGACAGCCTTAAAACAGGAATAGGGGGTTCGGAAGGTGACGTTATCTATCTGGGAAGAGAATGGGTTAAGTTGGGATACAAGGTAACTGTTTATAACAACTGTGGTGCTAAGGAAGGTATCTACGACGGAGTTGAGTATCTGAACTACCAACGCTTCAACAAATATGACACTTTCGATACTCTCATTATCTGGCGGTATCCGTGGAGGCTTGCTTCTCAAACAAAAGCAAAAAGAATATGGCTCGATCTCCACGAAGTTCTTCAGGCAGAGCAAGTCACCAAAGATAAATTAAAAAAATTTGACAAAGTATTTGTTTGTTCCCAATATCACCGCAGTCTAGTGCCGGATATAGCCGATGAAAAAATTGTAGTAATTACTAATGGATTTGACTCATCTTATTGGCAATGGAGCAACCAAAAAAAAGACCCGTATAAACTTATTTATGCTTCTAATTATGTTAGGGGATTGGAGCAAATGCTGACTTACGGTTGGCCTATTATTAAAAGAGAAATTCCAGAAGCTCACTTAGAAATTTACTATGGATGGAAGGGGAAAGACGAAACCAAGCTAGAACGCCAGCTCTGGAAACAGAAAATGATTGAGTTAATAAGTCAACCTGGAGTAACAGAACACGGCCGGATAGGCCGGGAAGAGTTAGTAAAAGAAAAATCCACATCGGCAATTCACTATTATGCTTGCACTTT
The DNA here is from genome assembly GCF_014695635.1 of Coleofasciculus sp. FACHB-712. Taxonomy (NCBI): domain Bacteria; kingdom Bacillati; phylum Cyanobacteriota; class Cyanophyceae; order Coleofasciculales; family Coleofasciculaceae; genus Coleofasciculus; species Coleofasciculus sp. FACHB-712. The sequence continues at coordinate 11,114 of NZ_JACJOQ010000360.1, forward strand.
TCAAGAAATAGATTGTAATTCAATTCGTGAGTCGGCAGTAGTCGGTTGCGTACCTGTTACTACCAACTATGCAGTATTTGACGAAAAAAGCTATTGCGTAAAAATTTCTGGCAATCCTTACACTAAAAAAGTTCAAGAAGACATAGCATATAAAATAGTAGAGCTATTAAATAATTTAGAAGAATTGGAAAAAATTCGACAACAGTTTAAGGAGTTAGTCAAAACAGAAACATGGGAAAATATTGCCAAATTATGGATAAGTAATCTGTAAATAATTATGAAATTTTGCTATAGCCTTTCCCAAGCTTGTGAGGTACGATTGAAGTGTTGTATAGTCCATGTTCAAGCAGTCAACAAGGAAAGCATACTCAGCTTAACCTACGCTAGAAAATAGTCGATGCTTATGCGGAAGGAAAAATTTCTCAACCTCAGCTAGCACTTCAATTCCGAGTCGCGTTGAATTTTATTGAAAAGTTACTCAAACAGCATCGAGAGACGGGAAGTATTGCGCCTAAAGTGTGGACTGAACAAACCCCAACCGAACGCATGACAGAACAATTAACAGTTCTTGCAGTTCTTAAGCAACTGGTGGAAGCCAACAATGATGCAACATTAGATGAACTGCGTTACCAGTTGGAACAAAAAACAGGAGTTTTGATTGGTCGCTCAACGGTAGACAAGATGCTCAAAAAGCTTAACTTAACTGTAAAAAACACTACACCTTTAGCATATTTATATGAGATAAGTTTGTGATTTTTCTGTATCTTGGTTCACATTATTTATAATTTCCATACAGAAGAACTAGAGTACTCATTCAAGTTTTATTCATAAAATAAACCTGCTTCTACGTCATCTTTGAACTTTTGCAGCCTTTCTTCTAGTTGAATAGTTAGCCGCTCGAGATGAGTTTCATCACTTAAATTGGGACGTGATGTTTTGGCAATCTGAACAAGTTGTACTGCTGCTTGCTTTTTTTTGAACCAGTAGCGGATGGATGTACGAAGATTTGCCTGTTTAGAAATATCTGAAATAGGCATTATTCCTATTGGTTGATATTCTTTACCAATAGAGGCACACCAATCTTGCCATTTAAAAGGACGAATTACATTACTGCTAAGTACTGTAATCCAGGGTACGCGGAGCGCATCAGCAATAATTGCACCGTGCATAGCTTCGGTTAATAAAACCTCTGTTTCGCTAATTTTAGATAATACTTCTTCTGTTGACCAGCGCGGGTCTATGTAGCCAAATCCAAGTTGTTCGCAAATAGACTTCCACGTTGTACTGCTAGATTCAGCTGTGCTTATGTGTGGCATATAAGCAAATTTATTAACTTTCCGTCCGCTAGGGTTAAACAATCTTCTTACAAGTAATGCTCCGTCCGCTACGGCGAATTCAGTTGAAACACCCAATGCTTGTGCGGATAAGGGACCTCTGAGGCAATAGATATTCCAAGAACTATCTATCTTTGGCAGATTCTTCATGTTACTTTTTCCATAGCCTACACCGGAACTAAAAACTACTATCTTGCGAGCTTTTGGAGTTCTTTCGTGTAAGCGATCGTTAATTATAGTACCTATACCAAAAAAGGCTGTGCTTTCATCTTCGTCAAGTACACCTGGAATTAATTTTTCCCATAACCACGGGTTCAGGTCATCACCAAAATTCCTTACCTCATTAGGAAATTTGTAATAAAAGAGTTTCATGTTTTACATTTCTCCTTGCTAAGGTAATATTTTGATACTAAAATGGGTTTTTAAAACTTTAATTAATAAAGCAATTAATTTTATTATATATATTGAATTACAATTAGTCAAGGCACTCTATTCTATTAGACCAAACTCTGTTAATGACCTATAAGAATTTCTAGCCAAGTGGTTGCTAATTCTCAAAAGTTTATGGACAAAACATAAATCCCTTAGCAAATTTTGGATTATAAGAAAGTAATTAACACGACTTTAATATAACCCATTCTCCTGACTGAGACCGTTTACGTTGGCTTCTCCTTATTTAATAAAAAGTTCTGTTATTACTTAACTTTTGAACTATCTTCGAGAAATTCTAAAGTTCTGAGAAGACGAATTGCTGACTCGTAGGCTTCTTCGGTTAATTCGCGTGACTCTTCTGCACTGTCTACTAAATCATCAACTACTAACTTGAGGAAACCAATCATGGGGTTCAGACGAGACCGAACTTCGTAAGAGGTTTTGACTAAAGCTTCATTAACGGCGGCTTTAATGACATTTTGAGTTGTTTCAGAGAACTGCATTGAGTACAGGCGAGTGTAGTAGCCGTTTTTCTTTAACAGTTCTTCATGAGTGCCAAGTTCTACAACACGACCTTTTTCCATTACAGCAATTTGATCGGCTTTCTGCACGGTGGAAAGGCGGTGAGCAATGACAACTGTTGTGCGATCGCGGCAAAGTTCATCAATCGCCTGTTGCACCAAACGTTCTGAAACCGTATCCAGAGCACTGGTGGCTTCATCTAAAATCAGGATTTCTGGGTTGCGTAACAGTGCGCGAGCGATCGCAATCCGTTGTCGTTGTCCCCCCGATAGGAGAACTCCCCGATCCCCAATGGTTGTATCAAATCCTTGGGGTAAGTTCACAATGAATTCGTAGGCGTTTGCTCGTTTAGCCGCTTCCATCACCTCTTCCTCAGTCACTTTCTCCCAGGCATAGGCGATGTTGTTGCGAACGGAATCATTAAATAAAAACGTATCTTGACTGACAATGCCCATTGCTTTTCTCAGCGAGTGCATGTCAAAGTCCTTCATATCTCTTCCATCGATCGTGATGCAGCCCTCTGTCGGATCGTAGAATCTGGGTAGTAGATCGACCAGCGTTGACTTGCCTGCCCCCGATGCTCCGACTAAAGCAATAGTTTTCCCTTTAGGAATCCATAAATCTATCTTGTTTAGGACTAAATCGTCATTTCCCGCATAGGCAAAAGACACGCCCTCAAAACGAATTTCCTCTTTAAATCCGGTGTAAGGAACGCCACCACTCACCATCAATGGCTTGTTATCCCGGCGCAAGAAATCTGTCACCACTTCAACGCTAGGGGCAGAGTTGGCAAATTCACCCCTCGCACTGTTTAACTGACCCACAAAAGGCAGTAACCGGAACAGGACAACTAGATAAGTCAGTAGTACTGCTGAAAGCGACTCTAACTGCTGTAAAAATAAAGCACGACCTAACAATACAATTGCTAATACAACAATAATTCCCGATACTTCGTTGATAGGTCCAATCGCTGCCGAGTTCGCTTGCGATTGTAATTCTGCTTGTTCTCGGTCCTTAATCAGTTTGTTTAGTCGATCGAATTCCCGCTCTTCATTACTAACACTTTTGATTAGCCGAATCCCAGTCAAAACTTCAAGTTGGGCACTAGAATAAGCCTTTGATGCTCTTGATACTGCCTTCCCAAATTTCTTGGAGCGGTTGATATAAAATTGATTTGGCAGCGTTACTAAAATCAACAAAACTGTAGATGCTAAGGTCAGTTGCCAAGAAATCAATAATAATATCCAGACAAATACTAAAATTGTGGCTACTGTGATAAACAGCCGTATTAAAACACGAATAGAACCAGCAGTACGACTAACTTCTTGTCCTAATCGATTGATGATATCTCCAACTTTCGTCTTTGCAAAATATTCAATATCGACATCTAATAAAAGCTGAATTCCTTCTCTACGAATATCATTGACCAACGACTTAGATAGGTAGCTACCGACTAGAGAGCTAATATAGCTAGTCACATTTTTAAGAATAATGGCTAGCAATACTGCCCCAGTCATTGCGATGAGACGGTTTTCCCCAGAAAATCCGTCAAACACAGATAGCATTCTCCGAATGATCGGGGGTCCTCCAGTTAAATCCAGCTGACTTTGTCCTAAAAAATCCAGCACTACTGGCACAATTAAGGTTGTACTCACGCCATTAAATAAAGCACCGGAAAAGCCAAGAATGACTGTCGCTATGACTAAGACGGGATACCGTAACGCAAATTTTAGAAGTAACTTATTAGAGTTTGAAAACATACTTTCTTTTCTGCTACGAAGCGAGCCTCACATGATTGATAGTTTAAACTTTTCCAGCTAGTTGCAAATCTTTAATCACATTAGATAGTATAGATGCCATTGTCTCGGTACTATAGTGGGATATACATCTTTCCCTGGCTTTTATACCCTGCTGATTTGCTTCATCTAAATGCTCGAATATCCATTGGATTTTTTCAGCAATTTCTTCTGGAGATTCAGGAGCAACTAGATAACCTGTGCCGCCTAGAATCTCTGGAATATCGCCAACGTAAGTAGACAGAATTGGCTTTGCCATTGCCATTCCATCTGTTAATTTGAGCGGGAACTGAGCCTGTGCGGCAGGGGTATCTCGTTGGGGAACAACCACAATATGGGCAGCGGCTACCACAGCAGGCATTTCTGAAACTGGATATTTTGGTAGTTTGATAATCCAACGCTCCCACTGTTGCATTAATTGATTATCGTAGGCATCGTATGGACTTCCCCCAACAATTACGAGTCTAAGGTCTGGCTGATTCAGCCGGTCTAGTGCTGCTAAGACATCTTCAAGACCTTTGTACGGTCGTGGCGCTCCTGGAAACATTAAAATACGGTAGCCTGTGAGACCATAACGGATTCTACTTGCTTCAGAATCGAATTGGCTAGGATCGAAAAGAGTAGTATCTTTACCATTCGGTAAATATACACCTCCAAAGCGATCTTTCAAGAATTGAGTGTGTAATGTAATCGTATCGGCATAAGATACCAAGCTTTCCATCCACTTCAAATAAAGAGGGTGATCTGGATATCTTAATGCCCCATCAGGCTTCAAAGTATCTCTATAAAATTGCTTTAAACTGGGACGATATTTCCATTGCTCGCCTCCATGCCAACTGAGTTCCCAGTCATCTATATCTAAAATAACAGGACAACGAGCTGTTATTTTCTTAATGATAGATAATCCGAAACTTGTAGGTTTCAGTTTTACGGCGTATATAATATCTCCATCAATTTGTTTTATAAGTTTTTGAGCGGCTTTTATAAAACCTGAATGATAAGCGCAAGGAATAGCAACAATTGGTATGTTCGATTGAGCGACTTCTAGTGATTCTTCACCAAAAACAAAACCAAAAATTTTTACTTCATGGTTAAGTTTCTTTAAGGCTTCATATAGCAAAAACGTACGAACAGCCCCTCCCCATCTTCCTGCACCACTAGCGGATAGATCGCTTACAATCAATGAAATTTTTAATTTTTTGTTTTGCTGTAAGTCCACAAATTTCTAGTTAAATTTAGATAGTTGAACATAGAATAAGCGAGTAATAGTACAGTCTAGCTGAAATAACCAATTTAATCCTTTCTAGAGACTGACTTCATTCTTTATCAGTATAATGGGTGAAGTTAAAATATCAAGAAACTGGAATAAATGTATGTAGGAAAAAACAATGGTAAGTAAATCAGCTAGTAGGGTTCGGTGTCTGTTCGGCATTCCCATCTGCTAAAAAAGAATTGAAGAAGGTCTAGTCAACAAACTTTAGATGACCCGTTTGGATATTGTCAAAGATGCGATTAAGCTGGCGACGTTCTTCGTCTGTCACTAGGTAATCAGAAAGAATAGCCGTTGTCAGATGCAGATACTCGCTTCGGGTCAACTGACCGGCTGACAGGATACGGTCTACCATTTGTTGAATCTGTAGGTTTGACTGGCGTTCTCGTGTCCATGCCATAGGTGGTTAGTGACTCCTCAATTTTCGCCGATTATTTGGTGGCGTCTACTGTCTATTTAAGATTATCTGTTTGCCGTTCGTTGGCATTTGTCTAAAGTTTCTGTAAGAATAATGTTAAGAAATGATAAAGTCCTGTCCCATTGGGACACTCCCTTACAGAGGCAGTGGTAAATGCAGGTTGACCGAATTCCGGTACTTTCTGACAACTACATCTTTTTGCTGCATGACCCGACTCAGAAGATAGCAGCGGTTGTAGACCCCGCTGAAGCTCAGCCGGTACTGCAACGCTTGCAAGAAATTGACGTGCAGTTGGTAGCAATTTTCAATACTCACCATCATAGCGATCATGTGGGCGGAAATCGGCAGCTGATGCAACGCTTTCCGGATGTCTGCGTGTATGGGGGGGCTGAGGATAAAGGGAGAATTCCTGGGCAACAGGTGTTTTTGGAGGAGGGCGATCGCGTCGAGTTTGCCGGTAGAAGTGGCGAAGTTTTCTTTGTTCCCGGACATACCCGCGCCCACATTGCTTACTACTTCCCGCCAGCAACTGCTGAGGAAACGGGCGATTTATTTTGTGGTGACACCTTGTTTGCCGGTGGCTGTGGCAGGCTGTTTGAAGGTTCACCCACTCAGATGGTGTCAAGCTTGAGCAAGCTCAGGGCTTTACCGGATACTACCCGCGTTTGGTGCGCTCATGAATACACTCTGAAAAACCTCCAATTTGCTCTCACCGTCGATGGGGAAAATCCAGATTTACAATCCCGCTATGCTGAGGTCAAAGACGCCCGCAGTCGTTTGGAGGCAACGGTGCCATCGAAGCTAGGAGTAGAAAAGCGCACGAATCCATTTTTACGCTGGGACACTCCGACGCTGCAATCAGCAGTGAACAGCCAAGATCCAGTGCAGGCTTTTGCTCGGCTGCGGGGGATGAAAGATCGGTTTTAGGATTCTGTACCCCGGCAAACAGATAGGCATTCGCTGAATTCAGATTTTATATTGCGATCGCTCAACATATTTTCGTAGTATGGAGTGTTCTACCCCACGATTAATTTTCTTTTGTCTGTAGCAGAAAAAAAACTATGGCGAAGCGCGTGCAATTAGTTTTGAATCAAGATGTCAGCAAGCTAGGAAAAAGCGGTGACTTGGTTGAAGTCGCTCCCGGCTATGCTCGCAATTATCTAATTCCCCAAAAACTGGGAATCCCTGCCACTGCTGGCTTGCTCAAGCAAGTCGAACGGCGCAAAGAAAAAGAGCGGGTGCGCCTGTTGGAAGAAAAACAGCAGAGCCTTGAGCTGAAGACTGCCATAGAAGCTGTGGGCAGCTACACCATCGCCAAGCAGGTGGGTGAAGAAAATGCCATTTTCGGTACCGTCACGAGTGCAGAAGTGGTGACAGCCATTCTCCAAGCCACTGGGAAGGAAATCGATCGCCGGACGATCAGTCTTCCCGATATTGGTGAGACGGGCACCTACAAGGCAGAGATCAAGCTACACCCTGAAGTTAGTGCAGTTGTGCAAATTCAGGTTGTGCCCAGCTAATCGGAGTGCCTTGCCTGAAAAATTGAGTCGCCGCTACAACGGTTTGACCGATATTTTCCTGCCAAGGAAGGGGGTTGAGTGAAGCAGGAGTGCGATCGCTTAACCCCCATTATCTATAGTCACGGTCTGAATCTTTTTGAGAACGGCCTTGTTATGGCTAACGAACTAAATTTCCAAGGCAAAAACGGTAACGAAGCGATGTCGTCCTTGGCGAATCGCTTACCCCCCCAAAACATTGAAGCCGAAGAAAGTATTTTGGGAGGTATTTTACTAGATCCGGAAGCCATCGGTCGAGTTGCCGATATCCTTCAGCCAGACGCATTTTCGATTAACGCTCACAAGGCAATCTATCGCGCCGCCCTTGCCTTGAGCAGTCAAGGAAAACCCACAGATTTGATGAGCGTCACTACTTGGCTGTACGACAGGAGCGAACTTGACAAAGTGGGCGGGCAGAGTAAGTTAGCCCAACTGGTAGATCGCACCGTGTCCGCCGTCAACATCGACCAGTATGCGGCACTGGTGATGGATAAATACCTACGCCGGAAGTTAATTCAGGCAGGTGGCGAGATTTCTCAGTTAGGTTATGAGACAGCGACCGAGCTGGAAACGATTCTCGACCAGGCGGAACAGAAAGTTTTTAGTCTCACCCAGGATCGCCCTCAGCAAGGTCTGGTACCGATTTCCGACACCTTAATCAATACGTTTCAGGATATTGAAATCCGCCATCAGGATCTCGCCCTCCCCGGTCTTCCCTGTGGCTTCTATGACCTCGACGCGATGACTGGTGGTTTTCAGCGTTCTGACTTGATTATCGTGGCGGGAAGACCGTCTATGGGGAAAACGGCTATCTGTTTGAATATTGCTCGAAATATCGCTGAATTTCATAAATTGCCCGTCGCTGTTTTTAGCCTGGAAATGTCCAAAGAACAGCTGGTGCAGCGGATGCTGGCTAGCGAGGCAGGAATTGAAAGTAACCGCCTGCGGGCTGGGAGAATTAGTCAAAATGAGTGGGAACCGCTTTCGCACGCCCTAGGCACCCTCTCGGAGATGCCCATCTACATTGACGACACGCCCAATATGACGGTGATGCAGATGCGATCGCAAGCTCGTCGTCTCCAGGCAGAACAGCATGGAGAATTGGGATTAATTCTCTTAGATTACTTGCAATTAATGGAAGGAGCCAGTGACAATCGGGTGCAAGAATTGTCGAAAATGACGCGGAGCCTCAAAGGTTTAGCCCGCGAACTCAACGTCCCGATTATTGCCTTATCCCAGCTCAGTCGCGGCGTCGAAGCCCGTAACAATAAGCGTCCGATGATGTCAGATTTACGTGAAAGTGGAAGTATTGAGCAAGATGCTGACTTAATCATCATGCTTTACCGGGATGAATACTATAACAATGACACGCCTGACCGAGGCATTGCAGAAATTATTATTGCAAAACATCGCAATGGCCCAGTAGGGACTGTGAGACTATTATTCGATCCGCAATTTACACGCTTTCGTAATCTGGCTTCTTCCAATCGCTGAGGATGGAACTCACGATAGGGGTTCTCAGTTGAGCGTGATGTATACACTCGCCACGTCACCTAAAAGCCGTCTCCGCTTTTAGGTGAGGCAAGGTGATTTCAATCAGTCTAGTTCACCTTGTTTCATAACAAGTTAAGAGTAGTGGGTAAAGATTACTCACTACTCTTGAGCCATGATCGAATTGGAAAGAAAGTTAATCGCCTTTAAAGAGACAGGACTTTAGCAACGGTTTGCACATCCTTATCACCGCGTCCAGAACAGTTGATGACAATGCGGGGATTGCCAGTCAGTTGAGGGCAGAGAATATCCAGGTAAGCGATCGCGTGAGACGTTTCCAACGCTGGAATAATTCCCTCTAGCTGCGACAACTGCCGAAACGCTACCAAAGCCTCTTGGTCAGTCACGCTGTAGTATTCAGCCCGACCTTCATCCTTGAGATAACTATGCTCCGGGCCAACGCCGGGATAATCTAGACCAGCGCTGATAGAATGCGCCTCCACCACTTGACCATCCTCATCTTGCAGCAAATAGCTCATCGCCCCGTGCAAAACTCCCACCCGTCCCTTAGTAAGCGTGGCAGCGTGTTTCTCGGTATCAACACCCTCACCAGCCGCCTCAATTCCAATCAGCCGGACTGATGGGTCTTTCACAAACTCGTAGAAGAGTCCCATCGCATTTGAGCCACCACCGACGCAAGCTAGGAGAATATCCGGCAAACCGCCCCATTTCTCCATCGCTTGAGCGCGAGTTTCCTGACCAATTACTGCATGGAAGTCGCGCACCAACATCGGATAAGGGTGAGGCCCTGCAACCGAACCTAAGATGTAGTGAGTCGTTTCTACATTCGTTACCCAATCTCGAATGGCTTCCGACGTGGCATCTTTAAGCGTTCCGGTTCCCGCCGCCACAGGGCGCACCTCTGCCCCCATCAGCCGCATCCGGAACACATTCAGCGATTGCCGTTCCATATCCTGGACGCCCATATAAATGACGCAATCCAGACCAAATCGAGCGCAAACCGTGGCTGTAGCGACGCCATGCTGTCCGGCACCCGTTTCCGCAATAATCCGCTGCTTGCCCATTCGCTTCGCCAACAATACCTGAGCCAAAGCATTGTTGATTTTGTGGGCACCCGTATGGTTCAAATCTTCCCGCTTCAGATAAATTTGCGGCCCTGTCCCATCTGGCTTTGCATAGTGAGCCGTCAAACGTTCGGCAAAATAAAGGGGGCTGGGGCGACCTACATAATCCCGCAGCAATCCTTGAAGTTCTTGCTGGAAATCGGGTTCAGCTTGGTATTTCTGAAAAGCAGCTTCCAACTCGCTCAGCGCTGGCATCAACGTTTCCGGCACGTACTTGCCGCCAAATCGTCCAAATCGCCCTAGTGCGTCGGGTTGTTGTGTAGAAGCGTTAGCAGTTTCTTGGGAATCCGGAGAAATGGGAGTACGTGTCACAGCGAATTGTGGGAATTACAACACAAACTTCATTATAGTTTCGATGAGTTTATCCAAAACAAAATTACTGGGCTGGAAGGTTCTAGTGTCTCGGAGATAGAGTGGGGCTGGGAGGTGCAGCCGTTGAGATGGCAACTGGAGTGGCATTTAAAGACGGCGGCGGCGACTGGTTCGATTTTGGCGGCGAGATTTAACAAATTCGCTAAAATTGCCCTACAGGGTAGATAGGTGCGCTCTTACAGATGTATCTCACACTCTCATTGAGAGCTGCTATATCTAAATAAATCACGGACAAAGCTCGCGCCCAAATTTTGAAGAGATTTCTGGCTCCTCCTCGATCTAATCTGTTCTTGAATAACTTTTACCTGACTCACTGTTATGTCTTCTTCCAAGGGCAAAGCATCCAGTTCTAAAACACCCGCTCAAAATCGCGTTATCTACTCGGAATTCGGAAACACCGATAATTCAGATGCCTTAGAACGACCCGTGCCAGAACTACCGCCCAATCAGCAAAACCTCAAGGTTCAGGCATCTCGGAAAGGAAGAAAGGGCAAAACTGTTACTGTAATCAGTGGCTTTCAGATAAAACCAGAAACACTGGAAGCCCTAGCGAAACAGTTGAAAGCTCAGTGCGGCACGGGGGGCACAGTGAAGGAAAATGCGATTGAGATTCAGGGGGATCATACTCAGAAACTCGTCCAAGTTCTCGCAACTTTGGGCTACAAAGCGAAAATTAGTGGCGGCTGACTTTAGTTGGAAACAGGATGAAATGCTAGCAATCAAAGTACGGATCTAGGATTATCAATTGCTCTCTCGATGGGAGTGGAAAAACACCGATAATCGTCGGTTTAGTCAGCTTGGGTAAGGCACATTTCTCAGGAAGGTTGCGCTTCAGTAACAGTCGAAGGCTTCAGCGGCAACGACACTGTAAAGCAAGTGTAATTGGCAGCACTTTCTAGATGAATCGTGCCTCCTAAATTGGCAACCAATTTCTGTACCAGCGCCAGTCCCAAGCCAGTCCCGCCTTGCTTCCAGGGATCGGAGTTGGGAATCCGGTAAAACTTTTCAAATACTCGTTCGCGCTCGCTGGCTGGAATTTCCACGCCAGTATTTATTACGCTCACTTCCATCTTATCTGCGACGCTACGTGCTTTTACTGCAATCCGTTCGGCTGATGGCGTGTACTTGCAGGCATTGTTGAGTAACTCGCTGAATATGCGTCCTAAACTGGTGCGATCGCAAATTAACGGAGGCAGTTCGGACTCAAGGTGAATTTCTAAGTGGCGATCGCGTTCTTGGGCTGGCTTTTGAAAAGTTTCTACAATTGTGGGAAGCCAATCTTCTAGCTGAATGCTTGTCAGTACCAAAGGCTGAATCTCTGCATTGATTCGCTGCCACTCTAGTAGATCGTTGATCAAGTTGGTTTCTCGCTCGCATTCGTTATGCAAAATATGGAAGTAGCGAGCCACTTTGTTTCTTTCTGCGGGCGGCTTCGAGAGTTCTGCAAACAGTCCGTGGTCTTTATTCAAGGCAATCCCCAACATCTGAATCGCCATTTTCATGTTGGCAACTGGCGATCGCAATTCATGGGGAACGGTACTGAGAAAGTCATCTTTGAGGCGATTCAGCTTTTCCAGTTCTGCGACTTGCGCTTGTGCTGCTTGGTAGAGTCGAGCTTGTCGAATTGCGATCGCGCATTGAGACGCCACTTGCTGCACAAGCTGGATTTCCAGCTCGTTGAAAGCATCTTCCTGTCGCTTAAATAACCAGAGATCCCCGAACACTGCTTGGCTATCAAAAATCGGACAAGCGAGGATAGCCACCGCTCCTCGAATCTCAGGGATTAGGTAACAAAACTGGAAATACTGACCTTTCAGTAATTGAGCATCGTCTTGAAAAAGGTCAGAAATTGTGACGACTTTTCCTAGTGCCGATGGCAATCCTTGGGTGTATTCGTGAGCGATTGTTGCCGTGGTTTGATTGGCATCGTATAAAGCTGTATCGCAGCCTTCAATCCCCAACACTAACGTTAATTCTTCGACAGCCGTTTGCAAAATATGGTTTTCGTCGAGGCTATCACGAACTTTGTCAGTAATGCGTTTAAGCATTGCTTCAAAGTCAAGGATCTGTTGCAAGTGGATTGTGCGATCGCGATTGAGCTGGTCGTGGGGTTGCTCGTGCAGCATTTTTTGCAACCTCGTATCCCTTACCCCGCTATCATTTTGGGCAATTTTTCCCTCAACCTGATTTTCTAGATCCCTATCGGCGCACTCCCAATTTGTCCCCGAAAAATCTACTACCCGCTCGGCTTGACATGGAAGCATTTGTTGCAGCAGCCAGCGCAAACCCACGACTTGCAGATGTTGCGGCTCTTGCACTGGCTCGACAGTGACAATAGCGTTAAACGTCCTACCCTGCCTTGTTTGCAGGCAGATTTCCCAGTTATTGACAACAAATCCCTGTTGCAGGACGCTGAGCTGAGTCTGAAAGTCGTCGCGAGCATCCGTGACCACGAACTCCACCAGCGCCTTACCGACTAAGCTTTCTTGAACGCTTTCGAGCCACTCACCGCTAGTCCGGTTGGCTGATAAAATTACGGCTTCTGGATTTGTCACCAAAAAGCCAATCCCCTTTCCCTGGGAAACCACCTCTAAGTTGCTATAAGCAGGCTCGATTGCTTGTAAAGCTTTTTGGTGAGTGGAAAGGAAAATAAACTCACCTTCGGTTGGGGAACGCTGCTGTTCTTTGAGTCCTGCGTGATTTTTGTTAGCGAATTCTTGCTGAATTTGTTGGCGCAGTTGCTCAATGACGGCCTGCATTTCTTGCAGTTGGGTCGATAGTTTTTTCAGAGCATCCACGAGCGGCTCCTGGTGAGACATCGGTAACTTTCCAGCACATTGCCACAGATGCTCAAGCCGCTGTAGGGAATCTTCAATCTGCTGGTCTAGATCATTTACCATTGCACCCTTTAGCCGCCTAGACAACGCTTCTGTATCAGCAGTAATACCCATATCAGCAATGCTCAGATTTTGCCGGATTTGTTGCAATAATAGCTCTGCTTATTTGTGCCTTTATTTTCTTAATAGAATAACTTCATATTCTTTGGGGCAGCATCGCATCTTAGACTGATTTTCCCCAAAAAAGTTCCTGCCTTGTTGATAAATATGCAGCCCAGCTTGATGTTGTGAGGATTTCCGCGATAGTTTCACACAAACCATTGCTTCTCGGCGATCGCCCGCAATTCCCGTTCCCAAAATTCCTCTCTACTGACGACTGACTTAATATTTTTAAACATTAAAGATTTTTAGCATTTTAGTAGCAAAGATAACAGTAAAGTTGTTTTATCTACTCACCGATAGATTGACAGTTCTATCGGAATAGAGAGAAGAATTCCCCAAATCAATGAGATCCTAGAAAATATTCCCATTAATTCTCAAAAGGTGTTTTTATGGATTTCTTCCGTATCCTGATCGCTATTTTTGTGCCACCGCTGGGCGTTTTCTTGCAAGTTGGCTTTGGAAGAGACTTTTGGATCAATCTCGTCTTGACTTTTCTAGGTTATTTTCCCGGAATCATTCATGCGGTGTGGATTATTATTTCGAGAAAATAGCGATCGCTCCTCCATTCCCCCACAACCTAACCATTCGGCTCCATCTAAAAGAAACAAGGAGCCATCTTCATGGCTCCTTAAATCAGCACGATTGATTTCTAAGGACAGTCGAGTCAATTACTCGGCTGCACTCAGCAAATTTCCAGCCGCAGTAGCGGGTAAAGTTGGTGCAACTAAACCGCGCGAGTAGAGAGGCGCTTTGGTTTGAGCGACTAGAGGCAGTACATTGTGAACCTGGGCAGCGAGCGCTACAGTCTTCACATCGTAGGTTTGAGTTGCCACCTTGGGATAGAAACCAATTCCGATAATCGGAATTATTAAGCAAGCGGCAATAAACACCTCACGAGGCTGGGCATCCAGCAACACTAAATCTGTTACCAACTCTTGATGCTGCTTACCGTAGAACACCTGCCGCAGCATAGAGAGCAAATAAACTGGCGTCAAAATTAATCCCACCGCAGCCAGCAATACTACCACTACTTTGAAAGTGGAACTGTAAGCATCGCTCATGGTGAAGCCTAAAAAGACTGTCAATTCCCCGACAAATCCACTCATCCCTGGTAAGGCGAGAGAAGCCATTGAACCGGCGGTGAACAAAGCAAAGACTTTAGGCATTTGTTTCGCCATGCCCCCCATTTTTTCCATCATCAGGGTGTGGGTGCGTTCGTAGGTAACGCCTGAGAGGAAGAACAGCGCCGCTGCAATCAACCCGTGGGAAACCATTTGCAGAACTGCACCGTTTAGCCCTAAGTCAGTGAACGAGGCAATTCCAATCAGTATAAAGCCCATGTGGGCAATCGAAGAACAAGCTAGCCGTCGTTTGAGATTGCCTTGAGCAAAAGCGTTTAAAGAACCATAGACAATGTTGACGACACCCAATATCACGAGGACTGGGGCGAAATAAACATGGGCGCTAGGCAGCATTTCGATATTCATGCGGATTAGCGCATAGCCGCCCATTTTCAGCAACACCCCAGCCAAAATCATCGAGACGGGGGCGGAAGCTTCGCCGTGAGCATCAGGTAGCCAAGTGTGCAGCGGGAAAATTGGCAGTTTGACGCCGAAGGCAATCAAGAACCCAGCATAGGCCAGGAGTTCTAATGCTAAGGGGTAATGCTTGGCTGCCAGTTCCGCCATGTCAAAGGTGACGGTATCGCCATAGAAAGCCATTGCTAAACCGGCAACCAAAATGAACACCGAGCCTAAGGCAGTGTAAAGGATAAATTTGGTTGCAGCGTACTGGCGCTTTGGCCCTCCCCAGATGGAGATGAGCAGGTACACCGGCACTAACTCCAGTTCCCACATCAGGAAGAACAAAAGCATATCCTGAGCAGCAAAAACGCCAATCTGAGCGCTGTACATTGCCAGCATCAAAAAGTAAAACAAACGTGGCTTATTTGTAACGTTCCAAGCCGCGAAGATAGCTAGGGTGGTGACTAAGCCGGTCAAAGCAATCAACGGCATAGACAGCCCATCCACCGCTACAGACCAATTTAGACCGAGTTGAGGCACCCAAGAATAAGTTTCAACTAACTGAAATGTTGGGTTTTTTAAATCGTAGTGACGCCAAAAGGTATAAACAATCAGAGCAAAATCTACTAACGCTACTCCCAATGCGTACCAGCGGACGGTCTTGCCGTCTTTATCCGGTAGTACGGGGATGGCGAAGGAAGCGAGTAACGGCAGCAGAATAATCGTGGTGAGCCACGGAAATTGAGTACTGATCATCAGAACCTACCCAAGGTTGAGGCGATATTGCGGCATTTAGGTGGCGTATTGCAGGCACTCAACAGAGCAACCTGTACTTCGCCAAAGTTTCCTGTATAGACTCAATCAGAAGTGATGTCTTAGGAATTTATACTTACCCTACGAATATAGCTCTAGTTGTTTAAATGTTGCAATATGTTAATTTAAAAATTTTTATGTTAAGCATCTAGGCAAAAAAAAGACGGCTGCGATCGCCATCTTCGAGTAAATATTTGATAAGAACGCCATAGACTAATGCGCTCAAGAGCGCCCAAAGACCCTTGCTCAGTTAATGCAACGCCAATACAGGCTTCCCGAATAGAGTGACGCGATGACCGCGAGAAACCAATTCGTAGCCTAAAGTCGTCATCGGGTTGAGATGACCGGAGGCGGTAGGACAGATGATGCCAAAGTGAGTCATCGGAAAGCCCCTATAAACAGAGACGTTTGACGAAAACAGTTGGCTCAGTGTAGCTTTTTGCGCTTACAGATTACTGGTGAGTAACCATTTGTTGCAGCACCTGTCGTATTACATCTGACGGCACTTGGTCGGTTACAGTTACTGCCCCAATCTGGGTGGGAAGGACAAACCGCACCTTTCCATCTTTCACTTTCTTATCGGTTTGCAGCGTCTCAATAATTGCTTCGATGTCTAGCCCTGCTGGTAGCTGGGTGGGTAATCCGGCTTTTTGAATTAGGGCATCTTGACGTTGGGCGTCTGCCTTGTCCCACATCTGAAGGTTAACCGCAATCTGACCCGCCGCGACCATCCCAATCCCTACTGCTTCCCCGTGGTTCACGACACGGTAGCCGGTTAAGCTTTCTACAGCATGACCGATAGTGTGACCGTAGTTGAGAATGGCGCGGAGTCCAGCTTCTTTTTCATCTTTGCTGACGACATCGGCTTTGGCTTGGCAGGATCGTGCCAGGATTTCTTGTAATAAACCAGCGTCTAGAGAGGGGAGTGAGTCAAGATATGGCGATCGCTCCATCTGCTCAAATAAATCAGCATCCCAGATAATCCCATACTTAATCACCTCTGCCATCCCGGCGCGAAACTCTTGCACTGGCAAAGTTTTCAGCACCTCTGGGTCAATTAAAACCAGCCGCGGCTGATGGAAGGCACCAATTAAATTTTTTCCTTGGGGATGATTAACGCCGGTTTTGCCGCCAATGGCAGCATCAACCATTGACAAGAGTGTTGTCGGAACTTGTACGAAGTTAATCCCCCGCAGCCAGGTAGCCGCAGCAAAGCCAGTCATATCACCAATTACGCCACCGCCTACCGCAACAAGCGTTGAAGAGCGTTCTAGGCGATTTTCCAAGGTGGCGTCGTAGATTTTTTGGACAGAGTCGAGGGTTTTGTAGCGTTCGCCAGCGGGAAGGGTTAGTTCGGTAACGTCAAAACCAGCTTCTTTAAGGGATGCGATCGCTTCTTGACCATAGTGCCGAAAAATTTCTGGGTTAGAAACAACCAACACTTTCTTCCCCAAGTTCAAACTGGTCATCTTAGCGCCTAGTTGCCCTAGACCAGAAGATGCGATCGCAATTTCGTAAGCCTGCTGCGGTAAATTAACCCGAATCACCGATTCCATAAACCAAACCCCATCAACCAACAAGCGCCCGTGGGCTGTATTCTACTCCACTTGATGTTTCAATGGTGGATATTGCGTTCTATCGGAAAAATGGAAATCTCTGGAGCGATCGCTTACTTCTTACTTTTGGGTGGTGCTTTTGCTGTTGCTGTGGGGCTGTATTTCGGTCTCCGCGCCATCAAGCTGATCTAATCACTAGCCTGCTGGCGAAGGATGAACGATGAAGGAATTGTTCGTTCTGTACTTCTTTCCTACTTCATCCTTGCTAAAGGCAGGTTACAGAAGGATACAAGAAGACGAATCAACGAATCCTTTCATCTCTCATCCTTCTGTTAGACTTAACACCTTTACGGTAGATTGCTTTGGGGTACTCTCACAGGGCTTGCTAGTCACTCGACGCGCCATTTGGATTGTTTTTGGCAAAACTCCCACCAATTGAGCCAGAATCTCATCCGGCATTTGGGCAGTCGCTTCAAGACCAAAGTATTTTTCAAATACAACTAAAATGACACGGGCACGCTGCAACGGCACGCAATACTCCATTGCTTTTTGAGTAAAGCGAATCCATTGTTGCCGAATTTCATAAGCTTTTTGTCGCTCGGCGCGAGACTCAGGGCAAACCACTGACGGGTTGCCAATGGGAATCACCCGGCTACAATTAATATCAAACAGACTGCCAATCCCTGCACCAGGACCCGCCAATTCTGCATGGTGGCGATGACAGATAATTAAGGCGCTGCTGCGACAACCATTGACCCGGAGGAGCTGTCCGCTGTGCAACTGGCTTAAGATTTCTGTGGGTTGATTAATCGGTTTGGTGATGAGGGCTTTGTCGGGCATCGTAAGTCACAGAATCCTCTAAATTGAGTATCTTGCATTTACTTATACCCCTCGGTGATCGAATCTGTTTAGGGGGTGTGATACCCATTTGACTCATTAGTGATTCTTATCACTATAAATCCTGTGACTCACTAGAGATGAAGATGTTTACCCATCCAGGATTGGACTTGTAGCACAATGCTTGAGGACGTTTCCCTAGGCTAGCGTTGTGCTTTCCAGCCAATCGTCTGACGGCATCTTCAACTTTTCAAAGGAGTTAGAGTCGCCAGAGGTAATATCGCTGTTTTCGCTTTGTCGTTGAGTAGCAGTTTGCCAGCTGCATCGACACTAAAATCTTTTCCTGGCATAAATCCTTTGCAAATCAAACGTTTGCCGACAGCTACTGAAGTAATGGTGCGAATTTCTTGCATTACATCGGCAGGAATGAGATTCTCTATCGTCCACAACACTGAATCGCTGTCAAACCAGATTAAACGTTCGATACTCACCAGCATCATGCCACCGATCTCTTCGAGGGTCATCTGACTTCTCAAATTCGCTATCAGGTCTTTCCCAATCTGGCTATTGCGGGTCATCATCGCCCTAGCCATCTTGGCAATTTCTTGTTCTAACTCTAAGTAGTTCATTCCTGACATTTAGGTTTCCTTCCTAACTGTGTTTGCGGTTCTGCCAAGTATACCTAAAGAAAGAGTAAAATATACCCCTAGGAGGATGAAGAAATAAATTATTTTAGAAGGTATAAGCAGAACCTTGTCAGTAGCGCCAGACAGTAGAATGACTGCGCGATCGCTGTTATGGCGATCGCAAGAGTATATAGATGCTTTACGAGGAGAGGTTGATAAAAATTGGATAAAAAGTAGAAATTTGAGACATTTCTGAGCGATGTGAGTGCTGAGCGCATACCGGGAATCGTAACCAGAAAAAAAAACCCCTTAACAGGGGTCATTTAGTCTCTACTGAAGAATATTTATCGAGATTTAATCCGAAAGCGTGAGGGGATAGGTTTAACCTCGGTTTTTAATTAACATCACTTGCACAATCTGCACCGCCGTTTCCGTGGAAATCTCTAAAGCTTGATGCAAATCATTTAAAAAATTCTGTTCTTCTTCGGTAACGATGCCATCGGCTAAGACGAGATCGGTTGCCACTGCAAAAGCCGTTTCCTGTAAATCGTGAGGAAGAGATTCACGAGCCGCTTTAACCAACCCGCTAGGGCCTTGTCGTTTAAGAATACCGAGAAGTTTATCAAACATCCGTCTCATCACATCGTCTGGATAACTTCTGAAGAGTTTCATTCGAGACAGTGTAGAAGAAATGCCTCGTGCTTCTTCGTCGGAGAGGTATCCGTCAGAGGCACAAGCAGCTAAGGTAATAGCAGCAAATGCTTCCGTTGGACTAAGCGTTTCTTGAACTTTGTTCTGAGTACTGAATACTTTGTCAAACAAGCCCATCGCAGTCTACTCCTTAGGGGCATAGTAGGTAGGTATTTACTTGTCCTACACGATTGATGCTGATGATTCCAGAAGCCTGTCAACTTCAATTCGCAGCTTGGTTGAGTATGACGCGAGTCCTAGATGAGTATTTTTAACAGTCAAACTATTTGAGCGAGAACTTTTAGCGATCGCTGTTCAACGAGAACCGAGTTGCCGTGAGGGGGTGTTGTCGCTAGCTTTTTCAATCTTGTCGATCGCGATTAAACCCAGGTAAGAAGCCGCAAGGAGGAAGATAACTGAAGCTAAATAGGCGTTTTCAAGCATCCGTAGCGCGGTTTCAAAAGTAATGTAGGTCGTCATGGTTTGGCCTTCTCAGCTCTGGGCTGTTGTTGTTCTTCCCTTATTACTCCACACACTGGCTACTCATTTCCTCAGAAGAATCACTAGATTTAGCCTAAGAGCCACTAATGTCCCGGTAATTACACGGGTTTGACTCAACAGGCTGGTAAGTCTTATGAAACTATAAATACTAACCTCAACAGCAATAATACTGAGGCAATCGACGAATTGAGTCATTTAGCAAAGCTTCAGGTTTTTAGTTCTTGATTTTTTATACTTAAATGTTTTTTATAATGAGGTGCGCGTTAGCGTACAGCCCCTTGGGCATGAAAACAGCGAAGCGAGGCGTTAGCCTAGCGCTGACTTGTCAGTTCGCCCACTTCAACGATTCCTGCGTTTTTGGGTTTGCTCTTGATACCGAGATTTGGTTCAAGTCCCCTCTAAACTTGCAAGAAAAAACTTTTCCTAAGAAAGCGATCGCATCCAAGTTTCTCGTAAACTTTAGTTTTTCTCAGCTTCCCGATCGTCTTAATTTTTTAAGAAAATCAACATTTTCCCAATTAAGGGAAGATGTTGAGGCTTTTATCTTTGGGAATTAATTGCTTCTTGTATACTAGTTCGCCGTTTCTAGCTACAGCAATTGCTAGTTAAATAATGTTTTTAAAATTTATTTATAAGCAGTTGATTTAGGGATTCATTCTTGGCCATAAATATTGTAATCTCTTTTACCTTTAATATTATTATTTGATTTTGCTGTTTGTGCTTGCTATAGGCTTGAACAAAGGATTAACGGAGAGAATCAGATAGATGATCCTTTCAATTTGTTAGACTGTCGGCAACTTGTAAAATTGGCAAGCTTTGGTTCCACATTACAGCTTATCAAAAACAATTAGTTTGTTTTAAAAAAACAAACTAATTACAGAGTAATGTATTCAAAAGCACTTAATGACTTAATATGTGGGTATTTCTTTGGAACAGCTACTCCTTCCCTTTGATAGAAGCAAAGGTTTAAACCAGTAATTAGATTAGTAAAAGAATCACCGCAAAAGGATGGAAATCATGTTTGCCATAGGGGATGATGTTCTTAGCCAGAAAACTGGGCATTTTGGCAAAGTGGTTGGTTACGGACATGAAATGGTTAATGGGGTTTATTTACCAACCATCAAAGTGCTTATAGCTGAAAGTTTAAAGTCTGGGAAAAAGGCTTTTGTAGAGGAGGACTTGCATTCAGCATGGATTCAACAGCAGACCGCTACTACTCTCTCTGCCAAATAAGTTTTTGGTAATACATTAAAGAAGCACGACAAGTGAAAACAAAGCCGGAGAAGCAACTCTCCGGCTTTGTTTGTATCTAAACGCTTTAAATTATTAGATTGCACCCGATACCACCCAATGGATATCGTTTTAAGAATCACCATGCCCTTATCAAGCGCTCAGTCGGTTCTAGAACAAAGATAAAGTTCCTCAAGGGCTGGTAGTATCGTATTTACTTATCGCTGGTGAAGATTATCCTGGCGGGTTTTCCGGTTAGTCTGAGGCGTCGAGTAGAATCGAGGGAGCTTGTGTTTTCATCTAATTCTAGTCTGTGACCAGTGCTGCCCACTGTATTAATCCCGATTGTTCGCGTCCCTATCCCCAGCCTTGGGGAAACAAATTTTGCAACTGTTGTGGGGCACCGCTACATCTGAACAATCGCTATATTCCTCTCCAGACTTTAGGATCTGGGGGATTCGCTGCTATTTATACAGTCTGGGATTTGCAGTTGGCAAAAGACCGGGTGCTGAAGGTATTACTGGAATCTTCATCAAAGGCGCAGGAACTGTTTGAGCAAGAAGCATCTGTTTTAGCAAGTCTGCATCATCCGGGTGTCCCTAGCGTCGAGCCAGATAGCTATTTTGTCGTGAATTTGGGTCATCCCTCTTACCGGCGTCTGCCTTGTCTGGTAATGGAAAAAATCAACGGTCAGACATTGCAGGATATCCTGGAGCGCCACTATCCCCAAGGGTGTCCCGAGCCGCTGGTGGCGAATTGGCTGAAGCAAGCGCTTGATATTTTACAAGAGTTGCATCGGCGGCAGATTATTCACCGAGATATTAAACCCTCCAACTTGATGCTTCGCCAGGAAACCGGGCAACTGGTGGCAATTGATTTTGGCGGGGCGAAACAGATAAACACTGTCCAAGTGGGACAAGAGGCAAGTTCAACGCGTTTGATTTCTCCCGGATACAGTCCGCCGGAGCAGATTTTTGGAGGTGCGGTGGGACCGGCGGCAGATTTCTATGCGCTGGGTCAAACGATGATTCACTTGCTCACAGGTCGATATCCCCCAGAGTTGGAAGACCCGGCGACAGGGGAGTTACGTTGGCGTCATTGCGCCCCGGTGAGTCCCGCCTTCGCCGATTTGCTGGATGATATGGTGCAGGCTGATGTGCGCCAGCGACCGGCAACGGCTGTGGAAATTCAGCAGCGTCTGGCTGGGGATTCTTCCATGAAGACGAAAACCAGTCAGGTTCCGCAGTCTTTCTCGGATGCGATCGCGACCCTCGCTAGCAGAAGTTTGAAGCTGTTGTGGGTCGCGATCGCCTCTATTGTGACGCTAGCGGGTCAAACGGCTCTTTTCGTGGTTCGAGCGATCGCTAAAGTTGTGACAGCTTGCCTGGATACGCTTTGGGAGATGCTTGTTGGCGGAATTGCGGGGGGGGTGTTTGCTGTTACTGGTTTTTCTTTGGCTTATGTGTTCCCTTTAGGGACTCATTTCGCTGCTTTGCTGGCGCAGCTACCACCTGTTTTCCCCTATATTCCACCCCCAGTCGGACAAGCCATTCTGCTATTTGCATTCGCTGGATGGGGAACGGCTTGGGGTCTTACTGAAGCTGGTGGCTTTGGTCAACGCAAGCGCCGTTTAGTGGCTGGACTCATGGGTGTCTTTGGCTATGGGTTAGGGTGGCTGGTTTGCCATCTGATGCCTGCTGGAACGGTGCTGCAAATGGTCACGTTGATTGCAGTTGCTGTTGGCCCGTTAACGCTCGGTCTTGGTTTGCCCAGCCATCAACTGGTTCACGCCATTGTCGCCGCATCTGGCACAGCCGGAATCTTTGGGGGTTTAGGGTTCTTTACTCTTAGTTCGTTCGATCTCCTTCCTAGCCTTGGTTTTTTCAGTCTCCTGGGTGTCACGATTGCCTTCTGGCTGGGCGTGAGTTACTACTTGGTTGTGCCTTTTCTGCGTTGGTTAGGTTGGCGTTAATGACGTGTCGCCTGAGCCGCGATCGCTGTTGTACAGTGACTAATTATTTGTCATCGATGACAGATTGCTGTCGTTATGACGAATTGTGTGACGTTGAGACAAATTAATGTCGCTGAAGTAACAGTGACAAATTAATGTCATTCTTGCAGGGACTATCTATCTAGCTAGATAGTGTTAAGGAAGTGCGCCTTTGTACATTAACTAATTATTTGTCACTTTTAACACTTCAACCACGTCCAAACGACAGAATATACTGAGCCGCTTTCAATCCACCCCTAGTTGGGATGAAAGTTGAAACCCTATCGACCCGCACAGCAAGTCAACCTCGTTGACTTTTAACCCACTCCTAGTTGGGATGAAAGTTGAAACTTCATTCACTCCCAACTTCCGGATTGGTCTTTCCTTTCAACCCACCCCTAGTTGGGATGGTCGTTGAAACCCATCTCCTGCTGGATTAGACCTTTCAGTTCATTAGACCTCTTGCATGAATCAAGAAAATGAGCCAAAAGTAGGTAAGCGTTACTGAATCTGCTCATGCTCTACCAACAGTTGAAAGTCCTCAATCCGAGCGCCTTCAGACGGGCG
>NZ_JACJOQ010000361.1:0-11840 GCF_014695635.1 Coleofasciculus sp. FACHB-712
ATCACAAAGCTGGTGCGACTTTGGAGTAGACGCGCGATCGCATCCTGCACCAGCGCTTCTGTGCGAGTATCAATACTACTGGTAGCTTCATCCAGAATCAAAATTCGGGGGTTGATTAATACAGCACGCGCAATACTTACCAGCTGTCGCTGTCCTTGGCTCAGAGGCGCACCCCGTTCTCCCAATTGAGTCGCGTATCCTTGCGGCAAGGAAATGATAAATTCATGCACATTAGCTAATTGCGCCGCTGCTTCAATATCAGCTTGCGTGGCGTGAGGACAGCCGAAAGCAATATTTTCCGCAACTGTACCGCTAAACAAAATATTGTCTTGCAAAACAATGCCAATTTGACGACGCAAACTCGCCTGCGTCACGCTCCGTACATCAATCCCATCAATTTTAACTGCGCCCCCAGACACATCGTAGAAGCGCAGAATTAAGTTAATAATCGTACTTTTACCCGCTCCGGTTGGTCCAACTAATGCAATCATCTGTCCCGGTTGAGCGTGCAGATTCACCCCTTTGAGTACGAGTTGAGTAGGGGTATAGCCAAATGTCACCGCTTCAAACCGCACCTCACCCTGAATAGGCGGCATCTCAGTCGCATTAGGGGCATCATTCAATTGCGAAGGTTCATCTAATAGCAGAAAAATCCGCTCCAAACCTGCCATCGCAGATTGAGCTTGCGTATAAAATTGGCTGAGAATTTGGATCGGGCGAAAGAACTGCTGAACGTAGAGTAAAAACGAAGTCACCACCCCCACGGTTGCGGCTCCTGTCACCGCCAGATATCCTCCATACGCCAGCACTGCGGCGGTAGCTAATGTATTGAGAAAATCAATCGACGGCAAAAATGCAGCCGTAATTGCCACTGCTTCAACGTTCGCATCGCGATTGGCTGCGTTGACAACATCAAACTCTTCAATATTGAGTTGGATGCGATTGAATGCTTGTGCTTCCCGGACACTGCTGATACCTTCTTCTAGCTTGGCGGAAAGATCGCCGATTGTCTGCCGCGTGACGCGAAATCTCGCTCTTGCCCAGCGGGAAAACAAGCCAGTCGTGAAAATCATCAATGGCACCGCTAAATTGCTCAGCAAACCAAGTTTCAGATCGATTGAGAGCATGGCAATAATAATGCCAATTAAGCTGAACGTGTTGCCCAACATTTGGGCAATCGTCTGTCCAAATGCTTGATTCACTGTATTCACATCATTCAGCAAGCGGCTCATCAAATCACCCGCTTCGCTGCGATCGAAAAAGCTGATTGGAAGGCTTTGGATTTTAATAAAAATATCTTGCCGCAGTTGAGCCAGTACGCGCTGCACGATCGAACCCACGCGCATAATCTGTCCTCGAATTGCCCAAACACCGAGGATGTAGATCAGTCCCAGTACCCCCAACATCAATAACAATCCCCGCAGATTTCCCCGCGCAATCAGATTGTCAATAGACCAACCAATCAAGAAGGGGCCAATGGATTGCGTTGCAGCCCCAATCGCCACTAAGGTTAAGGCAATGGGAATTTCTTTCCGATAGGGTCGGAGATATCGTAAAAAGCGCCGCAGGGTTGAGAGTTGGTGAGTTGCTTTTTGCTCGGATGCCATAACAGGAGCAAAACTTCTCATGGACTTTCCTCTAGCTTTATTTTGCACTCCACCAAGCATAAGCTCAACAAAACTGCCTCAGCCTTACATCAAACATGATTTATCCTCTGTAGACATGGAAGCAATATCCTATTTTGGGATATTTATAAAATCGTGTTCATATTATTTGCGTGAACACGATTCATGATCCCAGGTATATTCAACTTGTAAAGGCACTGACAAGCATTCGTAAGGAGCATGACCTCACACAGGTTATGCTTGCAGATAAACTTGAGCAGCCCCAGTCTTATGTAGCTAAGGTTGAAGGGCTTGAGCGTAGACTTGATATCATTGAATTATTCGACTGGCTTGAAGGGCTTAATTACGAACCGCTAAAGTTTTTCCAAGAGCTGGGATGGTTTCCCCGTGATGGCAGAATAACTCCTCTGCCCATTAAAGGTCAGGTGAAGGAGCATGAGAATGGAGTAAGCCAGCAGCTACTTTGGGAAGGACAAATTAAAGAAGTTTTGCTGGAAGGAATCACAACACAACAGTATCTACGAGTCGAAGAAGAGGTATCTAAGATTTTTGGCTCCCTCAATATGCCAAAACCATCGCTGAAAAATCGTGAGGCAATTACTCAAGCTTTAGAGTTTGTAGTTGACGAACTGCCTAATCTTAATCCAAGTGATATTTACCATCACATTATTTATCGGCTGTATCTCCGAGAGTATAGTCAGTCTAAACCGGAACAAAGCTGGGTGCGCGCTGGAGGAGAAGCTATTGAACTATTTATAGAGCGCCGCTACACGCCAGTTCTGAAACCCCAGAGCATTCTTATCAAGGCACTCATTTCTTCAAAGCTTAAAGCTAGAGCACTTGAAGAAATGGGCTTGGCTGGTATGGTTGGAGACTCTAAGTTAGATTTAGCTCTTTACGGACATCACAATGGGAAAAGAATTATTTTTGGGGGCGTACATAGCAAAGCCTCTTTGGCAGAACGAGTATCAGATGATGTCCCGTGCAGTGAAGCTATGATGCGAAAAGGGCTTTTTAGCTTCCTTTACACATTTGATGCTAAGTCTTTTCCACCTCCTGCTGGAGATCTTGTCAACCGAGGTGAGCTTGGAAGTTATGAACATCCTTCTGATAAACGCAAGTATATAGAGGAACACGGATCATTCGATGCCTGTTTTTCATACAACCTGAGAACAAATCCCAGCGTAAGTCCTACGCCTAGTGGGAAGCAGATTTTCGTATGCTCGTTAAAGCCTGAAGAAGATATGTTTCCATCACAAGTAATAGTTGCTTGGGAAAGGTACAGAGCGCGACTATAGATCAAGGCACAATTGGTACGTTGCCTTCTCTATTCTTTTGTTAGCTATTTCAACATTTTCTGCATTTAGCTCGAAACCGATGTAGTCAAAGCTCTTATAAACAGAAGCTATAGCTGTAGTTCCACTTCCCATGAAAGGGTCAAGTACGATACCTTTTTCAATACCACTAGCTTCAATACAGGTCAGAGGTAAACTTAGAGGAAAAGTGCTGGTATGGCGTTTATTTTCTACAGGATCGGGCTTCAAATCCCAAACGGATGAGATAGCCGGTTTTACTCGAAAGCTATGCCGTTCATCTTTAGCAAGAATATAGATTGATTCATGCTTACGGTGTGGTCTACGGCATCTGCCTTCTGGCATCGCTTTTCTTTTTGACCAAATGACCTCACCTCGGTAATAGACACCTTGGTCACAGAGATTGAAAATTATTCTCCAAGGCAGAGCCAGTAAATTACCGTACTGCAACCATCCTACTCCTTCTTTTACAAAAGCTCGTCGTGTCCCTCGATTTTTCGTATAGGCGGAGTTATCTGGAGCCAGACCATTACCGTCTGCACCTAAAGTTGAGTAGATACGATCATCTAATCTCCAATTAATTGGTGTATTGTACGCATCACTAATGTTTAGCCAAAGGAGGCCACTCGGCTTGAGAACCCGCATGACTTCCAACATTATCTGTGTCAAATTTTTGATATAGTCTCTGGGATCTTCCTCTAGTCCAATTCCCTCATCACCACGTTGTCCCCAATAGGGAGGACTTGTGATAGCAATATCAATACAGTCTTCTGGCATCTGCCTTAATGCCTTAAGGCAATCTACATTATAAATCTGATTTAATTTGAACTCTCCAATCATGACTGACCAGCTTAGGCTATAGTGAAGGCTAGATTTTGACGTAGGAAGCAACCACTTACCGGACAAGTCGGACTAAGTGATAACGAAAATTAACTCTAGATAGTCAATCTTAAAACGTTTCGTCAGGCAAGTTTTATCTCCTCAGCTTGTTCCTCTTCACGCAAGCCGCTTCACCTGGGACTCCAAAATTGCCCCATAAAGGGGACTATTTTGCATCAACTCTTCATGGGTTCCTTGCGCTACCAATCGTCCTTTATCCATCAACAAAATCCGATCGGCATTCCGCACGGTACTAATGCGTTGAGCGATCGCAAAGGTTGTGCAAGCCTTTTGGCGCATCAGGCGATCGAGTTCCTCCTGAATCTGGGCAGCGGTTCTGGCATCTACGGCAGAAGTGCTGTCATCGAGGATGAGAATGCTGTAATCTGTCAGCAATGTGCGAGCGATCGCGATCCGTTGCTTTTGTCCGCCCGATAAGCCTACACCCCGTTCTCCAACAATCGTTTCGTAACCATCGGGCAAGCTAGTAATAAAGTCATGCATTTGCGTGGCTTTTGCGACTTCAATGACTTGCTCCAAGTCTGCATCAGGCTTAGCATAAGCAATATTCTCGCGGATGGTGCCAGAGAACAGCGTGGTTTCCTGAAATACGATGCCAATATGCGATCGCAAGCTTGTTAGGGTGAAGTCCCGCACATCTCGTCCATCGATGCGAACTGACCCCGCCGTAACATCATAGAAGCGCGGAATCAGGTTGATAATGGTGCTTTTCCCGGAACCAGTCATCCCCAGAATGGCGATGAGTTCTTTCGGTTTAGTTTCAAAAGAAACACCTTTCAGGGCTTCTGTGGTGGCTCCTGGATAGCGGAACGAGACGTTTTCAAATGTAATTCGACCGCCGCAAGTTTCAAAGGGGACAGCACCAGGGCGATTGCGAATTTCAATCTCTGCATCCACTACTTCATAGACTCGTTCGGCAGATGCTGCCGCTTGCGCGATCGCGGGAGCCGCAAATCCTATTAATAAAACGGGTTGAAGAATCAACAGCAAGTAAGAGTTAAACGCTACCAATTCTCCAATTGAAAACCGATTTTCAATGACCTCTGCACCGCCATAACCGATGACAACGACTGTCACCAAGTTACTGAGCAAAAAGATGAACGGAAAAGTATCGCGGATGGCGCGAATGGTCTTCATGTTGGTCACAATCAACGCATCATTCAGCGTCGTGTAACGCTTTGCTTCTGCTGATTCTCGGACAAACGCTTTTACCACTCGCACGCCCAGCAGATTCTCTTGCAATACAGTATTTAGATTGCCGAGTTGCTCCTGAACTTGCCCAAACAACCGGCTATTTTTGGTAAGAAACTGCGCTAACAACCACCCTGAGATGGGTACGACTGTTAGGGTAATCAGCGCGAGTTGCCAGTTCATTAACAGCAAGATTGTGGCAATGCTGACAAGTGTTATGACAGCACCGATCACTTGCATCAGGCTCGTACTCAGGAACGTGCGGATTTGCTCAATATCGCTAGTGACGCGAGTTAGCAGTTGAGAAGTCTGGGATTGGTCGTGATAGCTGAAACTGAGGTTTTGAATCTTGCTGAAAATCTTGTTTCGCAGATCGTAGGCAACCCCTTGAGATGCGGTTTCTGCCCAAAAGCTTTGTCCAAAGTTAAACAAACCGCGCGCGATCGCAGCAACGACCATCCATCCAGCGCTGTAAAACACAATTTGGAGGTTTCGCTGGGCAATCCCTTCATCGATTCCCCAACGAAACAGTTGGGGAGTGACGGCATAAGCAGCCGTTAAGAGCAAGGAACTAAGCAACGCCCCTATCGAGATCCAACGGTAGGCGCTTAAACTTCCCAGCACCCGCTGAAGCGGCTGCATCGATGACTTGTTTTGGAGTTCTGATTGCTGAACCAATAGAATTTACCCTTCTGTATTTAGAAAAGTCTCTCCTGACTAAGATTAACTAAGATTCGATAGAAAAAAGCTGCAATCCTCAAGGACAAGCTGCTTTGCATAACCGTCGCCTCACGCCTCACTCAAGTCGCGATCGCATCTTGCACCAAGCCGTAAGCCGTCACAATAGAATTCTGGGGCGATCGCATTCCCAGCTTTAAAAGCGCAGACTCACCGAAAATCAAGGATTTTATAACCTGCGTAGCCAGGTTTTGTTTGTGTGCTTGCGATCGCTGTGCGGTTTCAATCACCAGGTTGCAAGATGCGAGGAAACCCACCCACGGCAATACCTCGTCTACCCACCGCATCGAAGTCACTGGAAATTTATGGCTTCTCGTTTGGGTGCCATACATCTATAGCGGCATAGCAATTAAAAAGCCTCTATCGAACGTTAGAACCGCCATCTACTCCACCTAACTGAAAAATGCTGTACATGCGATCGCAATCTTTCTCGGTCGTCCCACGCTCAAAGCATTACACTGAGTAACTTAAACTCTGGCGATCGCTTTCACTTTCCCTAATTTCTCGGAGATAAAAGCTTTATTTATTCTTAATTTTTTTATAAATCAGTGATTATACGGTGAACATTTATGATTTCAAAAATGTACTGTGTAGTGAGATGTATCAAAATTCTAAAATTTGGTTTAGGTAAATACCACATTTAAGGTTATCAATGTAACCTTGCATCAGCTGATTTAAAAGGAAAGTAATCCTCGATAGCTCCAAAATGCCAGATATGGTTCTGCCATATTACTTGGTAAGTAATTTGCCAACTTTTAACCCTTGAGCAGCATCTATGAAACTCAATTGCAAGCTTGCCCTGTACTCCTTTCTAGCTCGGTTCGGACTGCTTAAGAAAAGCTATACCGCCAAAATTATGTTGGTGGCATTTTTAGGCACTCACGTACCACTTTTAACCTTATTGATAACTTTCGTTATTTCAAACTCTTATTCCTGGGAAATGACAGTGCGAGTGCTGGTGATTGCTCTGTTGGCTACCTTAGTGGGTACAGCAGCTACTCTGTATGCACTACGCCACCTCCTCGCCCCAGTCATTTTGACATCTGCTGCATTACAAGACTATTTGAATACCAAAAAGTTACCCGAACTGCCTACAGAATTTGCCGATGAAGCAGGCACATTAATGGCAGATACCTCACAAACTCTTCATAAGTTAGATGAATTAATTCACTACATCAGCAACTACGATGGACTGACTGGATTACCCAATCGGGATTTATTCTGCGATCGCTTGCATCAGATAGTATCCCAATCTGAAAACAACCAGCGGCTGGTAGCAGTGCTTTTGTTGGGTATCGACGATTTCACTGATATGAGTCATACAGTGGATCGGGAAACCTTAAATTTGCTGTTAAGAGCAGTTGCCCAACGTTTGACAACCTGTATGGGTCAAACAGAGATTTTGGCTCATGTGAGTGGAGATGAATTTGCGATCGCGCTAACGGAAATTCCCTGCTTTGAGAGCGCGATCAAGCTATCCCAGTTGCTAGTAAGTACGCTGGCAAAACCCTTCTTTTTAGAGGGAAACTCGATTCGGATTACCGCCAGTATTGGTATCGCGATTAATGACCTAGGAGATCGCAATGGTGTGGATAAACTGTTGCAACAGGCTCGTCTGGCGCTATATCAGGCGAAACAACAAGGACGTAGCCAATATCAGTTCTATTCGCCAGAAGTGAATGCTCAGTTGCAGGAACGACTGGTATTAGAAAATGAATTACATGGAGCGGTTGAGCGCAACGAAATGGTGGTTTATTACCAACCCTTGATTGATTTGCATACCAGAAAAATCACGGCAATGGAAGCCCTGGTTCGCTGGCAGCACCCGACGCTAGGGTTGGTTTCTCCAGCTAAGTTTATTCCCATTGCAGAAGCAAATGGTTCGATCGTGCAAATTGGGGAATGGGTTTTGCGAACTGCTTGCGCCCAAACTCGTGCTTGGCAGCTTGTCGGATTCCCTCCAATTCGGATATCGGTAAATCTGTCAGCTCGACAGTTTGAACAACCAAATCTAGTCGAAGTCGTCAACCAAACCCTTGAGGAAACCGGGTTAAAAGCATCTTACCTAGAACTGGAAGTGACTGAAAGCCTCCTCATGGGGGACGTTCAGCGATCTGTTAACACTTTAGAGCAATTACGAAACCTGGGTATCTTGCTGGCTTTGGATGATTTTGGCACCGGCTATTCCTCTCTGAACTACTTGAAGCGCTTTCCCGTTACCATGCTCAAGATCGATCGGTCATTTGTGCAGGATGTGACATCTAATCCTGATAGCGCCGCTGTAACCGATGCCATCATTGCCCTCGCAAAGAGCCTGCGGTTGAACATTACAGCAGAAGGCATAGAAACCCAAGAACAGCTTGACTACCTGCAAAGACGGGGGTGTGAAGAAGGTCAGGGGTTCTACTTTAGCCGTCCTGTCCCCGCTGATGCGATCGCCCAAATGCTCCAAGAAAGTTTTCAGCAAGCCGTAGCCTAGAGAAAATCTGGCTAGCTGTTAGACTGCCTCCTTTAATCTCTAGCGATCGCACTTGTTTCGTATTGGGTGAGTGCGATCGCTCCACCGTTCCTACAAGAAGCTGAGCGAATGTTCCCCAAGTCCAATTAATGTCCCACTTGGGATTCAAGTTAATTACTCTGTCTATTAGGATGTATTGAGAGAAGAGAAATCAAACATCTTTGTCTAGATTACTTTTTACTGAGAAAAATTGATGCTGAAACGTATATATATTGATAATTTTCGCTGTCTAGTTAATTTTGAACTTAATGTTGATGCAATTAGTCTATTTTTAGGTTCTAACGGAGCAGGTAAATCGACTGTTTTTGAAGTATTGCAGAAAATCCAGGCATTTGTCAGTGGTGACAGTAAAGTAGAGGGAATTTTCAAATCTGCGGACTGCACTCGCTGGCAAACCTATCGAATTCAGCGTTTTGAGTTAGAGATTTTAGGTAATGGCGGCAGCTATAAATATGAATTGGGTATTGGTCACGATCTTGATAGATGTCGTGTTGAGTATGAGCGCCTTTGGTTTGATAACCAGCCTTTACTGAAATTTGAGTTAGGTGAAGTTCAACTCTATCGAGATAATCATTCAGAAGGACCACAATACTTCTTTGATTGGTCGCAGTCCATGATACCTTCATTAATGCCAAGGAATGATAACAAAAAGTTAACTTGGTTTAGGGAACGCATGGCACGATTTATCATCGTGCGAATCATTCCCAGTTTGATGGTTGATGAGAGTAACCAGGAAGAAATGCGTTTGGTCAGCAAGGCAGAAAATTTTGTTTCTTGGTATCGCTACCTCTCTGAAGATCAAGGCAAGGTCGCTGAAATTGGAAGTATTTTAAGAAATGTACTTGATGGCTTCACAAACTTTAGATTTGAGCGAGTAAGTGAACAAAACTTGGTGCTAAAACTACGCTTTTCAGGAGGAGCCGCGACCACAAAACCAATTGAATATCGCCTGGGAGAATTGTCCGATGGACAAAAAACGTTAATTGCTTTATACACACTTCTTCATGGCACAAAATCCGAAGACTATACCTTGTGCATTGATGAACCTGAAAATTTCTTAGCATTGCCAGAAATTCAACCTTGGCTAATTGAGCTTTACGATCTTTGTAGCGAAAGGAAACTTCAAACGTTACTAATTTCTCACCATCCTGAGTTAATTAATTACCTTTTGGCTTCACCAATCGGCTATTGGTTTGAGCGTCAAAGTAATGCCCATGTCCGAGTAAAACGAATTAGTAGTGAAGTAGCTGACAATTCTGGACTACCCGTTTCAGAACTCATTGCACGGGGCTGGTTGAATGAGCCAGCGTAGAGTTCAGATTGTTATCCTCTGTGAAGATAGACAGCAGGAGGTTTTTGCTCGTTATTTCTTAAAAAAGCGAGGTTTTACAGGTCGATTACGGGCTGAAATCTGTCCGCCAGGCAGCCAATCTGGGGAACAGTATGTACGCTCTCAATATTCGGCGGAAGTAAAAGCATATCGCCAAAATAAAAACCGTGTGTCAATTGGATTAGTCGTGTTGATTGATGCAGATACTGACACGTCGCAGGAACGACTCAATCAGTTAGCTAACGGTCTGAGAGAAGCTTCGCAGGAAAATCGTCAATCAGATGAAGCAATCGCAATATTTGTCCCTAAACGCAATATTGAAACCTGGATACACTACTTGCAGGGAGAACCTGTAAACGAAGAAGATACCTATTCAAAATTCCTGAAAAATGAGGCTTCTTGCAAGCCTTATGTTGAGAACTTGGCAGATCAATGCCGTTCTCAAAACTTACCAGAAGATGCACCAGATTCACTTCAGACAGCTTGTGGAGAATTAGAGCGGCTATTACCACTTTTGGAGTAATGAGTTATAACTGGAGTGGGAGCGTCCTCTCGCGACTACTAATCTGCAATCTTTATAGAGATCGCTCTCCCTTCATCAAAAATGCGATCGCTAAATTGCAGATTCATGCAATTTACATCTGCTTAAAATTCTGTAAGAAGCGATCGCGATCGCTATCATCATCAAGGTATCTTTGTTCGTATATCCAGAGTTTGTTGCGATCGCTCCCAACATTCATTCTCCACATTCAGAGTGTGCGATCGCTTTTGGCGTGCAACCACATCCACAACAGCTCCTAGTCTTCCACGCCTTCTTCTGGCGCAGAGCGATCGGGAGCCTTCGGTTTGGCTCTCATGAATTCCTATGCAAATAAACAAGACTTTTGGTTGCATTGCAGAAGCTGCTCAATCTTTCTAATGGAATCTTTGTGCGCCTGCGGCTTTTTGTGTCGATGAATTACGAGATCGATATTGATACACTAAGCATGTAGGGATGAGTTTACCCCATGCCAGAAGCCAAACCTAGAGCGATCGCAAACGAAGACGATCTCATCCAAATCTGCGATCGCTCACCAATTCTCACAAGTCTTCATGCGGGATGGAATGGCATTTTTCTGGGACATTTCCGCACACCCGCCTTTGAATCTCCTGAAGTTTGCAGTCCCTTTTGGCATGGTCTTCTCATTTTCCCAAAAACCGATGCTCCAATTCAGGCACGGCGAACCCTAGACGGAAAAATTCGGCATGAGCAAGTCGTTGAAGGAGATATAGTCATTACTCCTGCCCAAGTTAGTCATCGTTCTTGTTGGAATGCAGAACATGACTTTATCGTTATTGCTATGGCTCCTGATGTTTTCGCCCATGCTGTTGACGAATCGGCTGAACCTTCTAACATTGAACTCTTGCCTCAGTTTGCCACATCTGACGGGCTAGTTCTGCAAATTGGGCTGGCACTTAAGCAAGTGTTAGAAAACAACCCTCAAGGGAGTCGTCTCTACGCTGAAACGATGGCAAATGCTCTAGCCGTTCACCTGTTACAACACTACTCGGCACGCCAACCCATTTTACGTGACTATAATGGCGGTCTTTCCAGACACCAATTGCGGCAAGTCATTGACTACATTAATGGGCATCTCGATCGAGATTTAGGTTTAGCGGAACTGGCGGCAATCGTGCAGATGAGTCCCCATTATTTTACTCGCTTGTTTAAACAATCAACAGGCTTGACTCCGCATCAATATGTGATTCGCCGTCGAGTAGAACGTGCTAAAGAATTACTGCTAAAAGGAGAACTCAGCATTGCCGAGGTAGCCTACAGCGTTGGTTTTGCCAACCAAAGCCATCTCAACCGCAACTTGAAACGGCTGCTAGGTGTGACTCCCAGACATATTCGACAAGGATGACAAGAACGTACAAAAAATTGGACGAATCTACAAGACTCTCTGGAGTAAAAAGGTAATCCTGAGTAATGTAGAGTGAATCAAGAGCGGAAAATGGATACCGTCAAAATACCTTCAGCTATAGTTGGCAGTAGTGCAACAGAAATTGCTCAAAAAATTGCGGCTGGAGAACTTTCTGCCAGTGAAGTCGTTGAGGCGCACATTCAACGCGTTGAAGAGGTTAATCCTCGCTTAAATGCCGTAATTATCCCTCTATTTGACCAAGCGCGATCGCAAGCAAAAGCTGCTGATGAAGCTCGTTCTAGGGGAGAAACACTGGGACTA
>NZ_JACJOQ010000362.1:0-9187 GCF_014695635.1 Coleofasciculus sp. FACHB-712
GATGGCGAATACGGTTGGATTGTAGATAAAGGAGTTCCCCGGTTTACCCCAGAAGGAGATTTTGCGGGTTACATTGGCACCTGCATCGACATTACCGAGCGCAAAGCTAACGAGGAAGCACTGAAGGAAAGCCAACGTTTCATTCAGAAAATTGCCGATACAACTCCTAATTGGCTCTACATTTATGACATAATCCAAGATTGTAATGTTTATGCCAATCGTCGAACGGAAGACTTTTTTCAATGCACCCAGGCAGAAATTCAAGCAATCGGATCGCGGATTTTATCAGATTTTTTACACCCAGAAGATTTCGCTAAAATCGAGGAATTTAGCAAAGAGTTTGCCAGTACTACAGAAGATCAAGTAATCGAAAAAGAATACCGGATGAAAAACGCCACGGGTGAATGGCGTTGGTTTCATATCAGTGAGGTTGTCTTTACAAGAACTGCTGACGGTAGACCCGAACAAATCCTAGGTACAGGAGTAGACATCACCGATGTTAAAAAAGCGGAAGAAATTCATCTGGCGCTAGAAAGAGAAAAAGAACTCAGTCAGCTTCAGATGCGCTTTTTTTCAATGGTTTCCCATGAATTTCGCACTCCAATCAGCACGATTTTACTCTCTTCGCAATCCTTAGAACATTCCTTCGAGCGATGGTCAAAAGAGAAATTATTGAAAAATATTTCTCGTATTCAAGCCAGTGCCAAACACATGGTTCAGCTATTAGAAGATATTCTAATAATCAATAGAGCAGAAGCTGGAAAACTAGAATTTAATCCTGCGTCTATTGATATCAAAAAGCTTTGCTACTACTTAACTGAAGAAATGCGGTTAATTGCAGGTAGTAAGAATTCAATAATATTTGTCAGCCAGGGAGATAGCCCAAACTCAGCAATCGATGAAAAACTTCTGCGCTCGATTGTTACCAATTTACTCTCCAATGCGATTAGATACTCCCCCCAAGGCAGTCATATTCATTTTTCCCTCGTTTGCGATCGCCAAGAGGCAACTCTGCAAATTAGGGATAAAGGCATTGGTATTCCGCCAGAAGACCAACTTCATTTATTTGAGCCGTTCTATCGAGGGGAAAATGTTGGAAATGTTGCTGGTTCGGGATTAGGACTAACCGTGACTAAGAAGTGTGTGGACTTACACGGCGGCACAATTACAGTAAAGAGTGAAGTCGGGGTGGGAACCACTTGCACTGTGACATTGCCTTTATACAACCCTGTAAGGCCAGGAAGTCTCCAGCCCAGCTTGAGCAGTCAAACCATTCTGAGGGTAGACGGCTGCGATCGCACCCACCGAGTAAAGTAAAAAAGTAGCTCAATTGACTAAGATTGGCATTTGGTAGCAAGATAAGTCATGACTTCTTGGCGCGATCGCTTCAATCAAATCAGTGGCAAAAACCGCTTCGTAGTCTGTCGTTTGTTTGTCCATCTAGCAGGTGCAGAGGTTGCGCCTCTGTTGGGAGTTCTAAATCGTGCTGCTAGAGAAGCCGTCGAAGCTGACGGGGATCTGCAAATTTTGGGCGAAGGACTGGTTGAAATTTGTCAGAACCTCTTACAGTACGATACTTACTGGCAATCCGCAGCGAATGAAGGCGACGTTTTCTGGAATGAAGGTGAAGCTGGGGACTATGTGAATGAATTGTTCACAGACTCTGCTGAGCGCTATTTGAGCGAACCAGACTTCAGCCAACCTTCTCACGGAAATGAACCCTTGTCATTGCCAGTCACTCGCAACTTGATTGTGATGATTACGGTGGCTTATGAGGGGGAACTTCCCGTACTCGAAGGCGATCTCGCCAATCTTAGTGCGCTTAAAGAAGGTCTAAAAGCCTTGGTTAATCTGCACTATCAGGAAAGGCTGCGAGCAATACAAGTTCACTTTTCTCCAGCGCAGTTGGGTGATGAACTCACAAACGATCAATTGTTGCTGAATTTTCCAGAACTGATTCCCCTTTAGATTCCCCTTTAATGGCTAATAGCTTCCTCATCAAAATTATTCATCCGTTTATGTTACGTAGATTGACCATTCTTTTCATGTCCCTGACGTTGTGCTTCACAACGGTAGCTTGTGGTAGTCCCTCAACCACAACCCAAGCCCCATCTCAGAATCGGGACTTCAAGACAACGACCACTCAAAGTCGTTTGCCTGACGGACAATATCCAGTCCAGCAGGCAACCTACAATGATGCCGATGGGGAATACACCCTCATGTTGCTCAATACCCCTCCGGGCACGCCCGCTGTTTATCGCTCTACAGATTTGCAAATGGCACGTCTGACAGACGAAGAAATTAAGTCTGGTCAGAAGGGTTATGTGAAAGCAGCTAACGGTCAGGCATCTCTGCACATTCCAGAAGACTTCAAAATTGAATACGTTCACAACGTCACTGAAACGCGACCCGACCCTCAAACAGGTCAAACCCAGACCGTGGTCGTGCGTCAGCAGTCAAGCTTCTGGGCACCTTTTGCAGGAGCATTGGCAGGTCAAGCCGTAGGCAGTTTGTTGTTTACGCCGCGTTACTATATGCCGCCAGTGTATCAACCGGGCGGAATTATGAGAGGTTACGGCGGATACGGCAACACTTATAGTCAAGCGGTTCAGCAATACCAAACCCGCTACCAAGCGCCGCCACCAGCTGTTAGAAATCGTCAAACCTTGCGGACAACTGGGCGCTTAAGATCGCCTTCATCCAGTCAACCGACCAGCATTCGTCGAGTCCCGCAAAGCGGAAACCGTTCTACTGGATCGGGTTATGGTTCCAGCACGTTGCGTCGCTCTAACGGATCGACTCCCAGCCGCGCGAATAGAAGTCCCAGTTTTGGCAGCGGATCGCGATCGCGTCCCAGTCGTAGTCGGGGATCGTTTGGTTCTGGTGGCAGACGCCGCTAATTATCGAGAGCGTGGGTAACGCCTATTCTCCTAGCTAGCTCTGTAAGCGCACATTGCCTTGCGCTTACAGAGTCAAAAGAAATTTTTACAAGCTGTATCTTATTGCTTTTGGCCGTTTGAGAAGACTCTGGGGCTGAACTTCCTGGAACCCCTCCCCGCAAGCGCGGAGGGAAATTAACTTGCGGTTACGAGTATTAAGTCAAACAAAAAACGCCCAACAAAAACTTGAGGGCGTTGATCATCAGGGTGCATCTACTAAATTCAATATACCTCACTGAGGGGTCACACCCCCCACCCCTAATAAAAGATTGTTATAAAACTTCTCAATCGCTCCTCAAAAAGCCAAACGTTCTGGCTGTCGCGCGTTATCCCCCTTCACTTTATTAGCGGCTACATCAGGGCTTCCTCTTTACCCACCTTGGTAGGTAGTGTAGCGGTGCGTCCATTGCGGGGGTTAAGGAACTGTTGCAGACGATTTGCACAACAAAATGACATTACTACCAGAAGCTGCTTCTACCAGCTTCAAAGAACCGAGTAGCCGCCCATAGCCTGCGCGATCGCTACTCCCCCAAAAACAAAAAACGCCCAACAAAAACTTGAGGGCGTCGATCATCAGGGTGCATCTACTAAATTCAATATACCCCACTGAGGGGTGTGACCCCTCAGTGCCGAAAAGATGTTACAAAACTTTACATTTTGGGGGAGCGATTAGCCGAGAGTCCTTATCAAGGGGGTTGAAGGATGCTTGGGCGTTGCTGATTTGGTAATGCTATAGCTATTTCACAAGCAGATTCCTTCGTGGAAAAATCATTACTTTTCAGCAACGCCGATGCTTGCAGTCAATCCAGATAAAGCAATACCTTGAAACCTACGTACAGCCTAGACGTCAAGAGAGACTTGAGAGACACACTAAGCGATCGCTTCTGTTAGCTTTGTATTTACTTGATCTGTACTTTGTCTACCCAAATCGCTTATCTCTCAAGCAGTGCGTGCAGATTGAGCTTTCTCGCCTGATTGACTGAAAAAACTCCCCTCCTTCCTATCCCTGCTACCTATAGCAGTCCTCAAGGATTCGTGAAGCCTTGCTCCCCGGCTTCTTAGAGAAGTTGAGAAGCTGAAGGGCTGGCATTCCACAACTCAAATAGGATTGCTATAGTTAGTTGAATTTCTCCAGCGTAGCTGCTACTTAAACGAAATTCGCCCAAAATAGTATCAGTAGTTTTGGTCGCAACAATGCTATATTTGATAGCCGTTATCGTTCTTATTTAAATTTGTTTTTATAAATTGACGGCGACTTAGGGCGTAAAATTTAAATTCGATCTATACTAATCCCTCAGACGATCCCCTGTATTTTTCCTAAGAAAAGTTTACCCATTAGGGTGATGTGTAAAGGAGGTGAGGAGGGAAACATGGTAATAGCTTGATGGAATGACCCTAAACAGGGCAACTTGACAACAAGTAGCCTGCATATTCGATTTCAAGAGGTTTTGGATATGTCCTTGCTTTTTTTAATCCCTTTAGCAATCTCGATAGCATCAGCCTTCGTCATCTTTGAGAATTCTCACGATGAAGTTGCCATGCTTGCTGCATCAGCAGCATCTGTCAGTTTGATTCTATGTTTGCTCTTTTTGCCTTGGCAAGTCCAGCTTTTGGTATTGATGTTTGTCTTAACGATTACTAGACGGGTTTCTGTGCCAAATCAGAGCAAATTTAGGTAAAAAGACAATAATTTATGCTGCGCTTTCCTGTACAGCGAACTCCAATCCAGTCTCGATCTAGGTTGTTAGAGCTGGATTTGGTAACGCTGATACTGAACCTCTAACTGAAACATCTGATGAACTGCTGCCATTTTGAACAGCAGCTATCGTTTACAGGTTCTTCGGATAAACTCATCGACTCTCAAGAGTTTATTTGCTTTGGTAGGTATATCCCAGTTTGCCCTGCCATCCTAAGCGTGAAAAGGCGCGATCGCTGGAACCTCTACACCCAGCGCTGAAACTGCCCTTTCTTAAACACAGTCTTGACCAATGCTGCCTTGTGCTTTTCGCCTTGATGATTCACTTAATAGACTTGGGTGTGAATACGCCTACTTTTTTGGGATGCGTCATGAGCTGAGGATAGAACCATGTTTGTCCTCTACTTGGGCGCTCGGCACGCATAGCCGCGCCATTGCTTGTGACAGATGCGTAAGTCCTGACGATTTTACTTCATGTCTGCAATGGATACATCTAGTGCCCCTCTTTAAAAAAGACCTGGGGATATCTGATATGTCGTCTCCAAAAATGAAAGGTATAACACCTGTCTTGAAAGATTCGATCAAACTTTTAGCAATTAATACCAAAGGAAGAGCCTAAATCATTTTTGATTTGATAATAACTTTTTCGAGAAAATAAAAATACGAAATATTAAGCTTATAAAAATTTTCCGGATTCATTGCCAGATCTATCGTTGAAAATACTGAATACTAAACTTACAAATAAACGTTTAGTTGACCACTACACAGAAACGCCTGCTATTGTCAGAAAATCACTCGAACAACTTCCACAGCTTTGTTTAGCATACCTTACTACAGATTCTAACTTTACAAATTCTTTGTAGAAGCTCAAGTTTTTATAAAGAGAACGTAAAGAAAAAGATTTGATAAAGGTACTGGCTACTGAGGTTTTCAGTGGATATACTGATATTACTGGCACTCCCAAAAGTGGCACTCCCAAAAGTCTAGGAACTGTAACGGGTGTTATGAGTAATTACTTGCGATTCACAGGAACAGCAACTTTACTGATTGGGTTGCAACTATTCAGCCCCCAGATGGTGTCTGCCAGAATCGACCCCACTCTTCCCAACAACAGCCCGTCAAACAGCTTCTGGAGTGCTGCTGAGACCCAGAATTTACTAAAGTCTGGCGGGGAAGGGAAAGCATTTCAACCGAAAGATAACGGCCCTCCCGCTGGTGATGGAACGGGTGCAGGAACGCGCTGAACTAGGCAAAGGTAAAGGTCAAGTAAAAGTTAAAAGGCAAGCAGAAAGAAGTTTGTTCTCTCTTCTAACTGTTTAGTTTTGCAGAGGGGGAGATTTCCACCAATGCTGATGTTGAACTAAGGTGTGAACTTGCCAGTTTGGCGAGGTTTGAGAGAAGTCAGTTCGGTAGTGTCCGCCTCGACTCTCTGTGCGAAAAGCAGCACTTTTGAGAATTAGATACGCTACATCTAGTAAGTTGTGAGTTTCTCCCCAAGTTCGCAGTTGTTGGTCGGCATCGGGTAAGTCGAAACTAGCACGCTGACCGGGGATTAAATTCATCAGGTACTCACTTAGAGACAGAGCAGCAAATTCCTGTTGCCAAACTTCGATTTGAGCGATCGCATTCTCTAAAACCTCTTGCGATCGACAAATTCCAGCACTTTGCCACACTAAGCGCGGTAACTCTTGGCGTAAAGCTTCAATTTTGTCTCGTTCGGTCGAATCGCAGATGAATGATGAGGGATGAGAGAGAGTCAAAGGGGAAATTTCTCCTATGCTTCCACTGTCTGGTTTTTCTTGTGTTGTTTCATCCTGCATCGTTGCTGTTTGATCCTTTCGAGTCTTTCCTTCTTGCTTCTGACTCCTTTCTAAATGAGCCAGTTGGGCACCAAACACCAAACATTCCAGTAGGGAATTACTGGCGAGACGATTGGCACCGTGAACGCCAGTACTAGCTGTTTCCCCAATCGCATATAAACCGGGAATCGAGGTGCGATTCATTAAATCGCTGGCGACGCCTCCCATCCAGTAATGAGCCGCTGGCGCAACCGGAATTGGCTCGTGAAAGACATCAATTCCCCACCGCTGACACACCTGGATAATGTTAGGGAAACGGTGGCGAATCTTTTCTTCGGGAATTGGGCGCAAATCTAAGAAAACGTGACCTGTGGCAGGGTCGGCTGCAATTTGCTGCAAGTGGCTAAAAATCGCTCGACTGACAACATCTCTCGGTGCGAGTTCACCCGCTGGATGGTAATCAAAGGCAAATCGCCGTCCTTGGGAATCGACCAGATGAGCGCCTTCCCCCCGGACTGCTTCGCTAATCAAAAAACGAGGCGCACCTGGCTTGGTGAGGGCTGTAGGGTGAAATTGGACAAATTCTAAGTCTCGCAGGATAGCCCCAGCACGCCACGCGATCGCTACCCCATCTCCCGTACTGACCGATGGATTTGTCGTTTGAGCAAATACTTGACCTCCGCCGCCTGTCGCCAGCACCACCGCGCCCGCCCTTATCCAGCTAATCTGATTTTGGTAAACCAGGCAAATTCCCTGGCACTCACCAGTTTCAGGATTGAGCCACAGACTTAGGGCAAATGCTTGAGAGATAATCTGGATATTCTGACGACGCAGCACTTGTTCGGTTAAGGTACTCACCATTGCGCGACCCGTCGTATCGGCAGCATGAAGCACGCGGGGACGAGAATGAGCCGCCTCTAAGGTCAAAGCGAGATAGGTTCCTTTGCGGTCAAAGGCAACGCCCATATCCACGAGCGAATCAATGCAGGATGCAGCCTCCTCTACAAGAAACTGTACGGCTTCTTTGTCACACAAACCCGCCCCTGCCCGCATTGTGTCCTCAATGTGCAGCGAAGATGAGTCTGTCGGGTCAATTGCAGCCGCGATGCCGCCTTGCGCCCAGTCGCTGGCAGAAAGGGGCAGAGTATCCTTTGTAATCAAACCAACTTGATACGAGTCTGGCAGACAAAGCGCTGCATAAAGTCCTGCTGCACCTGCGCCTACTACCAAGACATCAAACTGGATGGGTATTTCCTGCTGGGGTAAAGATTTTAAGTTTATAGAGTTCAACGATAAGTTCCTTAATACTTCCACTCATAATAAATAACCCACTCCTTAATGGAGTGGGTGATGAAAATCGAGTCGTTAGGGGCGAAGGTTCTTTTGAGGGTCTAGATTCTGAATGCAAGGTTAAGTTGATCTCACCCAGCTTGCAGAATCTTTTCCCGGATAGTCACGACTCAGCACGGTTAGCAAATCGCTAAGTTTATGCTCAAAGAGCTATAGTACTCAGCACTTTATCAGCGCTTTAGTAGTAGCCGTTGTTATAGCGATCGCCACCTTCCACGAAGCTTGATTCTATTTCTGTCACCGTGAAATTATCCAGGTTCGCTTGAAGCCGTTCTTTTTGACCGTCACTTAGGCCTGGAATTTGCAGGACATCTTCTACTTTCTTGTAAGGTGCATTATCGACAACTTTGCGAGCCAGAGTGGGGTACAGCCCTGGATATTGCCGAAACGCTCGCACATTGGTGTTGTTCAAGTCAATCTTTTTCCCGAACTCGGTGGCTAGCTTATCATCCGCCCGATTCCGGAGGGGTGCCTCGACTGCTGCCAACACTGATGAAGAGTGCAGTGCTACACCCGTCAAATCGGCTGCAATAGCGCTTTTGGGCAGCCCCATCCATCCTAAGCAGCTCACCAACATAGCCAACACTGTCAGCAGACGAACCAATCGTTTCATAAACTTAAATCCTCCTGACACAGCATGATTGAGGGTACCATGTCCTCAACTATTAGTTTAATTTTTGTTTTCTATCCTCTCATCTTATTACCTCTCGGTACCCACTCCACCTCAACTCTGGAACAATTGGAAGTTGGCTAGTTTTCCCAAATCTTAATAAAGAGCTAAACTCCGACCGGGAAACTGGGGTTTTGTGGCAATATAGAAGATCGTTCCTCAAGGTAGTTCACAGGAAATTCAATATGGTTCTTAGATTAGGCGACCAAGTACCCGACTTCACTCAGGATTCTACACACGGTCAAATCAACTTTTATGAGTGGGCTGGCGATAGCTGGGTAGTGCTATTTTCTCACCCCGCAGACTTTACGCCCGTTTGCACCACAGAACTTGGCGAAGTCGCTCGTCTCAAGCCAGAATTTGACAAGCGCAACGTGAAGGCGATCGCACTTAGCGTCGATGATGTTGACTCCCACAAAGGGTGGGTTGGTGATATCGAAGAAACTCAGAGTGTTGGTCTTAACTACCCAATTCTGGCAGATCCGGATAAGAAGGTCTCTGACCTTTACGACATGATCCACCCCAACGCCGCCAACACCGTAACGGTTAGATCGGTCTTCGTCATCGATCCGCAGAAGAAACTGCGTCTCACCTTCACCTACCCCCCCAGCACCGGACGTAACTTCGATGAATTGCTGCGGGTAATCGATTCGCTGCAACTGACGGATCACTACAGCGTAGCCACT
The DNA here is from genome assembly GCF_014695635.1 of Coleofasciculus sp. FACHB-712. Classification (NCBI taxonomy): domain Bacteria; kingdom Bacillati; phylum Cyanobacteriota; class Cyanophyceae; order Coleofasciculales; family Coleofasciculaceae; genus Coleofasciculus; species Coleofasciculus sp. FACHB-712. The sequence continues at coordinate 9,141 of NZ_JACJOQ010000362.1, forward strand.
CCAGTTAACTGGAAAGAGGGAGACGATTGTGTAATCGTTCCTTCGCT
>NZ_JACJOQ010000363.1:0-1718 GCF_014695635.1 Coleofasciculus sp. FACHB-712
TCTAAATCCGCCGTTGTCATACCGGGCTGCACCATCTCTTGAATTTCTTTCAGCACGGTTGCCACAATCTTCGCCGCCTGTCGCATGATTTCAATTTCACGCTGTGACTTAATTTCAACGCCACGACGTTGTTTTTTCTCGCGGGGAGGTTGAGGGGGTTGGAAAAGCAGATTGTTCAGGATGTTCATTTGACAGATGGCGAGTGGTGGGATGTCAACAGGGTAAAGCGATCGCTCCTCCCGCCTGCTTCTGGGGTGATTGACGACTGAGGAAGCACTCTCCCTGTTAATTTGTCAGGTATTTATTATCTTAAGTTAACTTTGTTGAAACCATTCCTAGGGCGGGAGGCTCCACGGTTGTTCTCGCATCTGAATCAGTTCACGATTACACCTACTAACTGGGATTAAGACTGGTTCTGCCGTGCTGCCATCAACTCTTTGAATCGAGGCTTAAAGGCTTCAATTGCCTCCTGAGTGGGCTGGGTTTTTTGCCATGCAGGACGCTGCACCAAGTTCTCACACCAGGCACTCAGTTTGGGATGGTTATCCAGCGATACGCCTAGCATAGGCAACAACGGCACCATCGTTCCGGCGACAATCTCAGCGAGGGTGAGACTAGCGCTACCTGCAAAGTATCGATCGTCGCCCAGTAGACTCTCAAAAAAGTTCAGCACTGTCAGAATTTTCTGCTTTGACTGCTCCAACTGCTGTGCGTCTGCATCCAAGCCCATCATTTGATTGGCGAATGGGTTTATGGCAGGCAACAGTTCGTTGACAGTCACCATTTCCACCATCCGCACGGTTGCTAGCGCCTTGGCATCCGTAGGTAGTAAGGCAGGCGTGGGATATTTTGCCTCTAGATAGTCAAGGATGGCTAAGGATTCTATAACGTTAAAGCCATCATCCACTAAAACTGGAATGTGGTGGAAGGGATTCATCGCTAGAAATTCTGGGTGAAATTGATCGCCATCCATATTCAGCGATACCAGCTCAAAGGGAATTTCTTTCTCCAGTAGCGCCACCCATACGCGCCTTGAGTTAGCGGAAAGGGGAGTGTGATAAAGCTTCAGCATGAGGATACCTCTCCAGAACTTATTTCCCAGGATACTCCGCTCCCTGGTCTGGCAACGAGCGCGATCGCGTCCTATGCAACTTTTTCCAAACTTCCCTCTCCCTATTCCATCTTTCTGCTAAGAAACCCTAGCGAACCGTCTTTAAGCCTTCAACTTTATCCATAAATAAATCAGTGAAAATGCTCATGATTGTGCGTTTACGTACCTTCAGGTTGACACTTACCGACATCCCTGATTGCAGCGGGACTTCTCGACCTTTAATTAAAAGAGACTGATTATCTAAGCTAACTTTGGCAGGAAACGTATAATACGGGCGAATTTGTTCGGGTGGTAGAGCATCCGAGCCAATCCAGGTTAAACGACCTTTTGTATCGCCAAATTCCCGGAATGGAAAAGAGTCGATTCTAATATCTGCTTCCATCCCTTCTTTCACAAAGCCAATATCTTTATTGGTGATGAAAACTTTAGCAACTAGACTGTCACTTGGAACAATTTTTAAAACGGGTTCGGTAGAATTGGTAACAAAACCTGGTCCATGAGGTTTTAGCTCAAAGATAGTTCCATCTACCGGAGCTTTGATTTCTTGGTATTTTAAATTTTGTTCTGCTTGGCTCATTTGGCTGTCGATTTCTGCAAGGCGTTTGTT
>NZ_JACJOQ010000364.1:0-20121 GCF_014695635.1 Coleofasciculus sp. FACHB-712
TAGAAGAAAGTACCTTAGAAAAATTTTCATACGATTGTGGATAAAAAGACAGTTACGCCATTGGTGATTATTTTAGCTTTGATGTTTATTGGTTTTGGCGATCGCGTTCTGCCCAAACCCTTAAGTACAGCTAGTTTCAACACCCGAACCGCTTTGAATAATTCTTTACTGGGATTATTTCCCACTAAGAAACCGAGGAATGTTTACGAGCGAACTGAAAAAGCGATTGAACAAGAGGAAAAAGGAATCAAATAGTCAATGGGTAATGGCTTAGGGGAAGATGTTTATTCCCATTATCCATTACCGATGACAGGGCGTCAGAGCGCGTTTATAAAGAAAAATGAAAGTTATCGGCGAGCCGGTTTTTCCCATATAAAACTTTACACATACTCGCTAAACAGCAATACTTTCCGGTTAGTGCTGCAATCCTTGGGGAGAAGCTGAATTAAAGCATCAAAAGAATAAATTAGGATTGCAAAAACTTAAAAACCCGCTTTCTTTAAAGAAAGCGGGTTTTTATCCAAGGTAAGTTTCCTGTCTAACTGCTTACACTTTCTTCAACCAGCTAAACATTGCCCGTAAATCTTTGCCAACTTCCTCAATAGGATGTTCAGCTTCCTGACGCCGCATCGCTGTAAATCCGGCTTTTCCAGATTGATTTTCTAAAACAAATTCACGAGCAAATTGACCCGATTGAATTTCTTGGAGAATTTTCCGCATTTCGGTGCGGGTTTGGTCGGTGACAATCCGAGGACCACGGGTCAAATCGCCATACTCAGCAGTATTGGAGATACTGTCGCGCATTTTGGCTAAACCGCCTTCCACAACCAAGTCAACAATCAGTTTGACTTCATGGAGACATTCAAAATAAGCCAATTCCGGCTGATAGCCAGCAGCAACAAGCGTTTCAAAACCCGCTTTAATCAGCGCACTTAAGCCGCCGCAAAGCACAACTTGTTCGCCAAATAGGTCGGTTTCAGTTTCTTCCCGGAAAGTGGTTTCTAAGATTCCGGCACGAGTACCGCCGACACCTTTCGCGTAAGCCATCGCGCGATCGCGTGCTTGTCCCGTGGCATCTTGATACACCGCAAATAAACAAGGTACACCTTCACCCTGTTCGTAAGTGCGTCGCACCAAATGTCCTGGCCCCTTCGGTGCTACCATCACCACATCTACATTCTCAGGCGGGACAACCTGACCAAAGTGAATATTGAAGCCGTGGGCAAAGGCTAATACCTTTCCTTCGGTTAGATGCGGCGCAATTTCATTGGTATAAACTGTTCTTTGTGCCTCATCAGGCAGCAGAATCATAATGAAATCAGCCGCTGCGGCAGCATCAGCGACCGTGTGGACAGCTAAACCAGCTTCTTTCGCTTTTTGAGCCGACTTACTACCCGGATACAGCCCGACAATGACATTCATGCCACTATCTTTGAGATTGAGGGCGTGGGCGTGACCTTGAGAGCCATAGCCGATGATAGCAATGGTTTTTCCGCTTAATAAATCTAAGTTGGCATCGTTGTCATAATACATCCGGGCCATAGGGGCAACTCCTTGGAGCAAGCATCTTGAGTAGTGCAAACTCTTAATTCTATCAAACTACGTCAAGATAACCCTATGCTTAGAAAATTGGTAATGGGTAATGGTTAGGAGTCGCGAGTCTTTGGTTTGTTGCGACTGACTCATCACCGATTACCCATTCCCTATCCGTCAGGACTTCACTAATGTCCACTCTAAAATGTCAATTGGTGCTTCTTGAAGTGCTTGCGTGAGTTCCGCATTTGAGTCAAATTTCACTTGTTTGAGGTAGCACGCTTCCACATTCACCGTAAACTTTTCCTCTGCAAAAGGCCAAGGTTGCACGGTGAGATTCCCATCGCTACGCTGCACCACATCATAGCGCTTTCCGTCTGGCCCCTTGCTAATTTCTAAAGCCCGCTGACCCGCAGGCAACTCGTGGTTGCAGAGGATGAGTGAGAAGCGATCGCACCATTGCATAAATGCATAAGCTTTATCGGCTTCCTTTTGGGTAATCTTCAACCCCTTAATCCATTGCTTTTGATGCTCTTTTTGCTCATCCAGAAATTTGTCCAATTCTGGCGACTCTCCCCGTTTCCCTTCATTGAGAAAGCTGGTATGCATCGAAATCAACAAAGCTACCCAGCGTCCTCGGTAGCGGGAATTCTGCGTCAGTGTAGCCAGCTTTTTGAGATCCGTTTTCTTGTCGAGGGTAAAGTCCAAGGGTGCCCCCGCTTCAGTGAGGTGATTTCCTTCCCACTCGCGTTCTAAGTCGTCGTGATGGGAAATTGCCGCCACCGTCTCGATCAAGCGTTCTGGGCGATCTTTTTGGTGCCAGTGACCCGCTATTTGAGCAGCTAGCAAGGCATGGGCGCGATGATAAATGACTTCCCAACCATTTTCAACTAAGTTAGCAATCACGAAAAACTGTCCTTTTTTCCTCGAATTCTCGATCTAGTGTGAAGTAAATTAACAAAGCACGTATCTAGCTTAGGGAAGCCGTTAGATGCGATCGCGCTCATCGGATTAGAGAAAGTATCGTCGCCCTTTCCTATCACCGCAACACCCTGTGTTGCATAAACCGCAACAATCAGCGTGCCCCTTTTTTCAGTAAGGCATACTGGCAATAACTAAATTGGGGGTTATGCAATGAACGGCTCACTTCATCCAAAGCTAAAACCTTCTTTATTCTTAAGCGCCTTGCTGGGAGGCATCGTTTTAACCAGTTGTGCCTCTTCTTTTGAACAAAAGACACAACTGGCGCAACTCGCGCCTACCGCCCCAAATTCAGAGCCAATGGCAAATTCAGCAGCCGAAGCCGGAGCCGTTCGCTCCCAAAACATAGCAAGCCCTGCTGGGGCGAAGGCTCAGGTGCCGAGACAGCGCCCCCAATTGATCAAAAACGCCGAACTATCGGTGAGTGTCAACTCCATCGAAAAAAGTATTGAAATCGCCTCAAAAATTGTTAAACAACAGCAGGGCGACTTGCTAGGATTCCAAGATCAAAAACCCAAAGACGAAAACGCCCGTCACACTGCATCCATGCAAATTCGGGTTCCTCAAGAGCAGCTCGAAACCAGTCTCGATTTCTTAGCAAAACTGGGAACCGTACAGCGCCGCACCCTCACCGCTGAAGATGTTACCGATCAACTCGTGGATAACGAAGCCCGACTGCGGAACCTGCGGAAACAGGAAAGCACCTTACTCAAAATTATGGAACGCTCCGGCTCAGTGGGGGATGTCTTGAAAGTTGCTAACGAACTCAGCAACGTGCGGCAAAATATCGAACAGCTGGATGCACAATTGAAAAGCTTACGCAGCCGAGTCGCCTACTCTACCATTACCCTAACTTTAGAAGAAGCGATCGCAGGTATCCCCCCAGCGCGACCTTTGGGTTCAGATGTTCGGGAAACTTGGAACCAAGCAACTCACTCTTTGGGCGAACTCACCACCAGCTTGATCCGGTTGGCGATTTGGTTAGCAGTTTTCAGCCCGTTTTTGCTGGTGTTAGTGGCGGTTCCCGTTGGCTATCAGCGCTTCAAACAGCAGCGATCGCAATCAGCCCCTCAACCGTCCGAACCCCCGCACGCCGGTTAATCTGCGGGTTTGTCAATCTTAATTTTAAGAATTGGGGAAACTGCTATTCGCCCCGAAAGACCGTTAAAACAGGACGAATCCAGAACGACACAGATTTATTTGTACTTAACGGTACGACACGTTTGCTGCTGGGGATGGCAAGATGGAAGGCGAAGCGGAAGCGTTGCTAGACAGCTGTATGCCAGAATTGCGAGTATCAATTGCTCAGCACTATCACGAGCGGACTAAATACGATCCCCAGACGCTCGCCTCTAAGAGCCAGGGGCTGGACTGGGAGCGTCAACCAGTGCCTTTTAAAGACTACAAAATTGGCTCAACCTATGACCTGAAGCCCTATTTAACAGAAATACCAGAGGCGTTAGTAGATGAGGGCGAAAAAACCCAAGCATGGCGTCGCCTGTCGCGGCTGCTGTTTTGCAGCTATGGCTTGACGGCTAAAGTAATGACAATGGGAAATCCGATGTATCTGCGGGCAGCCCCCTCCGCCGGGGGGTTGTACCCAGCGGAGATTTATTTAATTTCCCGTGGGACGCCGCTTTTACCACCCGGACTCTATAACTATCAGCCTCAGAGCCATTCTTTAATTCATTTTTGGGAAAGTGATGCCTGGAAAGCGCTGCAAACAGCTTGTTTTTGGCATCCGGTGTTAGATAGTACCCAATTGTGCCTCGTCACCACAGCCGTCTTCTACCGTTCTGCTTGGCGCTATCAAGACCGAGCTTATCGGCGAATTTTTTTGGATACGGGGCATCTGCTGGGCAATATTGAGCTAGCGAGTGCCCTGAATGACTATCGCCCTCACTTAATTGGGGGGTTTGCGGATCGGGCAGTGAATGAGTTACTTTACCTCGATCCAAAGGAGGAAGGAGCAATTTGCGCGATCGCTCTGGCAGACTTGCTGGATGTGAAACAAAACTTGCCCCTCAGTCCGACTGCATTGCCCTCTGTCACTCAAACGGACTATCCTAATATCCCCGATGGTGAATTGCTCGGCTACTGCCACCAAGCGACGCAGATTGAGGAAACCCAGCAGATAACGGGCAAGACGCCCATCTCACAAGATGTCCTGCAACCGCCAACTCCCGATGATAAATACAACTTTCCCTTCTGTCTCAAGGTTTCAACCGTCACGACGCCAATTGATTGGGCAGCAAATTTGCACGACTTGGAAACAACCATTCTCAAGCGGCGCTCGACTCGTGCCTACACGGGTGAAGATCTAACTCTAGAGGAACTGAAAGCTTTACTAGATTTCACCTACCAACCCCAGCACTACATCGACCAAGGTTTAGATAGCTCTCCAGACTATTTTGATTTAAATTTAATCGAAACCTTTATCGCCGTGTCTGGGGTAGAAGGACTGGAGGAAGGCTGCTACTATTACGCACCGAAAGCTCAGGAATTGCGGCAAATCCGCTTTAAAAATTTCCGCCAGGAATTGCACTATCTGTGCCTGGGGCAAGATTTGGGTAGAGATGCGGGGGCGGTGCTATTCCACACAGCAGATTTGAAAACAGCAGTGGCGCAGTATGGCGATCGCGTTTATCGTTATTTACACATGGATGCCGGTCATTTAGGGCAACGGCTGAATTTAGCCGCCATTCACCTTGGTCTAGGCGTCAGCGGCATCGGCGGCTTCTTTGATAACCAGGTGAATGAAGTCTTGGGTATCCCTGCTGATGAAGCGGTTGTGTACATCACCACCTTAGGGCGTCCGAGATAAAGGCAAGTAAAAGGCAAAAGGAAAAAGAAAAAATCGTTGTAAATTTTAAGATTGCCCATTGATTTTTTCAATCTCAAATCTAAAATTTCTTTTTCCTTTTGCCTTCGTTAATTAGGCATTTCATAGAGGAAAAAGAAGATGGCATGGAACCCGGAAACGGTCGAAAATAAAATTGGCCTCCGTTTCAAAGACAAGAACCTACTCCGCCTCGCCCTAACCCACACCTCCTTTGCCACCCAAATCGGCGAATCTGGGCAAGACAATCAGCGGTTAGAATTCCTCGGCAAGGCGATTCTCAACTTCGTGGTTGCTGACTACCTTTACGAACGCTGCCCCTATCTAGAGGTCAGCAAATTTTCAGTTTTGCAAGACAAGCTCGTTGAGGGAGAAAGGCTGACCAAGCTTTGGTTCCAATTAGGGTTAGGAGAAGACCTGTTGCTGGGTTCGGGTGAAGACTGGAACCTGCTGCGCCAGAAGGTGAATAACCCCTTTAAAGATGCATGTGAAGCGTTATTAGGTGCAATGTACCTCGATCGTCGTTTCTCGCAGACGCAGAAATGGATCGTCAAGCACTTAATCGCTCCGGTTCTGGAGCATCATCTTCAGAACTTGAAGGAGCGTAAGCAGCCGAATAAACAGTTAGAATTTTTGGGCGACGGGATCATCAATGCTGCTGTCTCCGATTACCTGTATCGCAAATTTCCCCACATTCGTACAGGCATTCTCTCCACTTTGCGAAAGCAGCTGATCAACTCTCACAAGTTAGCTCAATTGAAGTCTCATCTGAGGTCGGAAGACTCAATTTTACTAGGGCGAGAGTCGGAAAAAATTGGCAGTTTATCGTTCAAGGCAATATTAGGGGAAGTCTACAATTACCATGAACGTAGCTTCTCTGATACGTGTAATTGGTTTAAGCGCTTTATCCAAGAAGATGAAGTTTTTCTTCTGGCGATCCCGTTACTTCTGGAAGACGGAAAACACAAGGAGTGGATTATCAAGAAAGTCATGGGATATGAAGGTCAGCGATACAAAGAAGGCGTAGAACGCTTTAATCAGCTGATGGAGCGGGAAGTTTCTTAAAAAGTCAGGACTTACGCACGAGTAACGGAAAAATGAACCGCGTTTGCGGAGCCTGCGCGTTAGCGCTTAGGCACGAAGGAATAAGAGTTTGAGAGAGTTTTTGCGTAAGTCCTAAAAGTGCTAGATACTGTTAGCGTAGCGGCGTACTTGCGGACTGATCGACTTACTCTCTCTTCCAGGAGCAGTCTGGAAGAGAAAATATAGAGCGGATATACGACCTTTGTAGTGCGGAAACTGCCTTGTGCGGGGGTGCTGTAGATGTTGATATCAGATAATCTTGGAAGGTGACTCGGTAGAATATCTGCTACCTAATGGCAAGTCAGCCAGGTAAATCCGTGCTGTGAAATCGCTGTTTTCCAGGGCAGCGGGTCCCACAACCCGCTGCACATTCCGGAATGACTCGGTATATCGAATATTTCACAATCATGCGTCCAGGGCGATTACAACGGCTCCATACGACGGCGCTGTTACCTGTGATGTCGCCGCTAGCAACCCCAAACGGGATTTGCGGACGCATCTTATCCGATGTCACAATAGCAGGGGCAGCGACTTGTGCTTGTCCAGATTTTGATAATAAATCTGCGGCAACGATCCCGCCTCCAGTCAGGGTACAGCCAAGTAGAAACCGACGACGGTTCAGCCGCGATCGCAGTTTTCCTTCCATGAATTGAAAATTATTAGTTATAACCGATACATAGAGTTGAATAAAAATCGGAACCCAAACACGACTCTGTATGCTTACGTATAAGGATGTTGACCGGAATTTGGCTTCTCCGTATTTAGACGGATATTTACATAATCTTTACAGCTTTTCTGGAAAAACTCGGAGGAACTTTGAAGATTAAGCAAAGATGTCCGTTGATTGATCATCGGATTTCAGAGCGATCGCTTAAAATATAACGGAAAGAAACCGGAAAAATTACGTGTATTTACGTAAACAATTTTTAGACTCATAAGCGAAAATGAGCGGAAGTAGATAAGTTTTATCTAACCAAAGGCAATTCGACTTGGGGTGCGCTGATTTTTTTCCCGCGAACATTTGAACCTCGTAAGTAGGTAGGAGTTATGACTACAGTTCTGGTGGTGGAAGACAGTCACACGCAACGGGAGATGATCTCACGCCTCCTTCAAGAGAGCGGGCTGAGTGTTACTGTGGCTTGTGACGGTGTCGAAGCGCTGGAGCAAATGGAGGGCAATTGTCCGGATTTAGTGGTGCTAGATATTGTGCTACCCCGGATGAATGGCTACGAAGTTTGCCGTAAAATTAGAGCCGACTCCAAAACCCAGAAGGTAGCTGTGGTGATGTGTTCAGCCAAACGGGAAGAATTCGATCGCTACTGGGGAATGAAGCAAGGCGCAGATGCCTATATTTCTAAACCTTTTGAACCCCACGAGCTAGTCGGAACCGTTAAACAATTGCTGCGAGAAACAAGTGTGAGGAACTAAGTTGGGCAGAGGGTGAGCAATGCCTTACTCTCCTCGTCCATAAGTTCGCTGATAAAGCCGCGATCGCACGCGGTTACACATGATTTCGTCTAAGCAAAGCCATCCCCATTCTGGCTTCAAGTGAGGTCGCTTGTTTGGGGTAATAATTATCATTGAATGGGCAATTAGACCGAGTTGGTAAACGACGATCGGCAAACGTGACTCTGGCAGCAAATGCATCGCAAAGCTGCACACAATCAAACTATAATGCCGGTCGTTGAGAATTCCAGAGGCAATGTCCTCAAAAGTATAGGGTTCAGCTTCTTTACCCGTGCGATTTAAATAGGCGTTGTAGGTATAGGGATCGATGCCATCAATGTTGGTACATCCTAAACTTTGCAGCGCTAAAGTTACTTCGCCACTGCCACAAGCTAAGTCTAATACTTTGTGAAAATCTAGCTGCCACTGACTGGCTGCAAGTTGCAAAACTTTTTGAATGGCGGATTCTTGAGGATTTCGGTATTCATCTCCAAATTGTTCGTAGAAACCTTGGACGCTATATTGTTCGTATCCTTTCCGAATCGCTTGGCGCTGGTTAGAAGAGGTAGATTTTCCTGAGTTTTGCTTGTGCTTGTGCATAATATTAAATTGTCTGTATTGTGATTATGCCCTCAGCTTGAATGGGGTTATACAAACAATTAGCCCTACCTACGGGGGCTACAGAATAATGCATTTTGGTAATAGAGACTTCTGAAAACCCATTCCCAATTATCCATTACCTATTTCCCAATACAAAATCGGCTAAAAATGCGATCGAGAACCGATTCTGTGACTTCCTCTCCGGTGATTTCTCCTAAAGCTTGAATGGCACCCCGCAAGTCAATTGTCCAGAAGTCGAGAGGGAGTTGATCGGTAATCGTAGCCAGCACTTGTTCCAAAGAAGTTTTAGCCCTCGTTAGCGCCGCTGCTTGCCGCTGGTTAATCGCTAAATCCAAGTCGGCTGCCTTGAGGTTGCTGGTGTGTACGGCATCCAAAATGGCTTCTTCTAGGGCGTCAATGCCGTGGTTGTGGGCGGCTGCGGTGGGTACAACCCGGTGAATGGTGTCTGGGAGAGAAAATTTGGGAATCTCCCCAACCAGGTCAACTTTGTTAACTACTAAAATGAGGGGGCGGTGTTGTACCTGTTCGTAGATTTCTCCATCGGCGGGCGTCCAACCGGCTTGGGCATCAATGGTGAGTAGTACTAAGTCAGCGGCTTGAGCGGCATCGCGCGATCGCTCAACCCCAATCTTTTCCACCACATCAGCGGTATCCCGAATCCCAGCAGTGTCTAGCACTTGCACGGGAATTCCACCGACGACCAGAGTCGATTCTACAACGTCGCGAGTGGTGCCGGGAAGGTCGGTGACGATGGCGCGATCGCTCCGACTCCAAGCATTCAGCAAACTCGATTTCCCGACGTTGGGACGCCCGACAATTGCCACTTTTAAGCCAGTGCGGAGGAGTTCGCCTTGTGCGGCAGTTGCCAAGATTTTTGTAGTTTCTGCCAATATCTGCTCGATTTGGGCGATGATATCCGCTTCATCCAACGGTGGCAAGTCTTCCTCAAAGTCGATTCGGGCTTCAATTTCTGCCAAGATGTCGAGGCAAGTGGTACGCAGGGAGCGAATCGGCTTTTGCAACTTCCCTTGCAACCCGGCAAGCGCTGATTGAGCCGCTTGAGGCGATTTCGCTCCCACGAGATCGGAAATACTCTCCGCCTGCGTCAAATCCAAACGCCCATTCAGAAACGCCCGCAGGGTAAACTCTCCCGGCTGTGCTAATTTTGCCCCCGCCTCCAAACACAGCTGCAATACCTGCTGCACTGGCATAATTCCGCCGTGGCAGTGGAACTCTACCACATCTTCGCGGGTGTAGGAGCGAGGCGCTTGCATCATCAACAACAGTGCTTCATCTACCACATCATGCGTCTGGGGATGGCGCACATATCCGTAGAGGATGCGGTGAGATTCCCACTGCTGCTTCCCTGGTGCGTGGAAGAGGGTACGCGCGATCGCGATCGCTTCCGCTCCCGATACGCGCACAATCCCCACACTCCCCTGCTGGGGAACAACAGCGGTAGCGATCGCGGCGATTGTTCCCCCCTGCACAAACGTTTCAGACATCTTGCCTTGAGATTCGGGTTAAATGAAAAGCTTATCAATTTCCATTCTGCTGTAATAAAGTGGAAGAATTACCAGAATTCTCAGAAGTTGTGCAATTAGTTTCTTCCCAGGCTCTTGAAGCCTATCAAAAAGTCGTTAAGCCTTATGAGGGTTTATTGGGAGTTGTCATTGGGCTAGCGATCGCTGACACTGCCATACACTTAATCCCGGCTTTTTTTCAGTCGGGTTTAATCGAATTTGCAGTTAGTTTATCTCTCGCGATCGCTGCCTGTTGGTTGGGTTCTCGCCTGTTTAAGCGGGTTTTTGATATCTATCTCTTAGATGCTGCGATCAACAGCGGACGTAAAATCAATAGCGAACTGCTAATTCTGGCTAAATTAATTGCTAATTTCATTATTGTATTTTTGATTATCGTTATTTTTGCCGAAACTCATAAAATTAATATTTTTGGTTTAGTAGCCAGTTTAGGGATTGGCGGCTTAGCTGTTGCCTTTGCTGCTCAAAAAACTTTGGAACAAGTATTAGGAGGCATTGTCATTTATCTCGATCGTCCCTTTGTTGTCGATGACTATATTGGCTTGCCAGATGGGATTTTTGGCAGAGTTGAGTCAATTGGCTGGCGTTCCACCAGAATTCGCACCTCTGGCAAAGGAACATTGGTAATCGTACCGAATAGTTCCTTAACACAGGTGAATATTGAGAATTTTTCGGGTGCCAAGAAAGTTATGGCTCTCATCTACTTAAACTTCGACCGAAAAATTGAGAACGAAGAACGTGCCTTAATTCGTCAAGTCATCTTAGACAGTACAGAGGATATTTTTGGAATCGACTCGCGCAACACCGAAGTTACATTTAAAGATTTGAGCAAGGATAGCGAGAGCAAAACGCAAGCACAAATCACTTTTTTTATCTTAGGTTCTAGCGAAGTGTCGATGGGATTGCGGCGTCAACTCCTCGATATTGCGAGTCAAAATATTACAGATAAATTGAAATATTACGGGATTGTCTTCGACATTGAAGAACCAACAATTTATGTGGATTCACCCATTACTATCTAATCTAAACCTTGCCGATATTCGTTATCAGGTTCTTCAAATTGATATTTCCAAACCCCTTATTTTCTTGCTGTTTGTCCTCCTGTCTTTGCTATTGGGACGATACACACCTGGGATCAGCAAATTAATCGTCCGCCGCTTTGCATCGGAGAAAGTAACGAGTATTTATGAAGACTTAATCGAGCCAATCAAACACTTGTTTAGAGTGGCGGGTACATTTATCCTTATCTCTCTTTCTCTAACCTGGATTGAAGATTATCAATCCCTTTATAAATTAATCAAACCTTTTGTAGATTTAGCTGTCATTGTTAGCGTAGCTTGGTTAATATCCCGGTTGTTTCGGCAGTTTATCCGAATTTATGGAATTGATATACTTGGGAAATTTAGTCGAGATTTTGATGAACTGATTTTGGTAATTGAGACTTTAGTAAATGTTGCGATCGGCTTCATCGCCATTCTGGCTTTTGCTCAAAGTCAGCAATTCAATTTAGTTGGCTTGATGGCAAGTTTAGGCATTGGTGGATTGGCGGTGGCGTTTGCGGCTCAAAAGACTCTAGAGCAGCTTTTAGGGACGATTGTTTTGTATTTAGATCGCCCTTTTGTTCCTGGGGATTATATTCGTCTGCCTTCAATTGGCAATGTACCTGGAGGTTTGTTTGGTCGCGTTGAATCGATTGGTTTGCGCTCTACTAAGATTCGCACGGCGGCTAAAAGTACGTTATATATTGTGCCCAATTCCACATTGGCAAATTTAGAAATTGAGAATGTGACGATGGGCAAGAAGGTAATGGTTTTACTTTATCTAGATTTTTTTGGGTTACTAGAAGATCGGGAACAGGCGCTAGTACAGCAAGTCATTAATCAGAGTACAGACTCTGTGTTCGGGATCGATCCAGGTAGTACAAATATTACTTTAATAAATAATGCGGAAAAGCAAACAACGAGAGCGAGGGTAACGTTTTTTATTCTGGGTTCCAGTGAAAACTCGATTCAACTGCGAAAGCATCTACTGGAATTGGCGAACGAAAAAATCTCCAAGCATCTGCTCGAGTATGGCATAGAGTTTAAGATGCAGGAACCAACAATTTATGTGGAGTCACCAGTGACTCTTTAATGACGCTTATACAGTTATGACTAGATAGGTCATCCTAGAGACTGCCAGCGCGTTAGTCATCTTGCAGGATGCTCCTCTTTCAAGCGGTGATGGCTGTCCACTCTATCGACTGATTGTTGGGAACCTCAAATCGAATAGCAGTAGTCGCCCAGTTTTTAAAATCAGGTGCCATCCGAGTCAGCTTTTGCAGAATTTCATCGCTCACCCACAACACTAGCGGAAAAGCGAACTGCTTGCGGAACTGATTCCGGACGAGGTTCGTCGAGGTAAGTACTTGATTAATGTCCACCACAGACTCTAGACCGAAGACCATCAAGGCTTGCGGCTGCCGATCTTCAATTGTTTTTTGAATCGTTGTATAAAGCGTCTTTACCGAAGGATGCAGGACGAGTTCTTGAATTTCGACCGTGGAGATTTCTTTTAGCAGCTTTGCCATTTGCTCTTGTAACTGGGGATAGTTACAAGACACCAAAATCAGCGAGAACTCACCTTGAGAAAGCGCGATCGCCTTGGCGAGTCTTCTGAGCGAGCGCTTGTGGTTTGCCTGAACATCTTCTGAATCATAAAGGTCAGTCATGGCGAGTACCAAAGGGAGTTTAATTAACATTTTTTCAATCTAAGTTTCTTTTTGCTTCCTTATATCGGGTGATTTTGGGAGCGTTCGGTCGATCGCGTCCTAACAGGACAATGACTGCTATCTTTTCGCTTCGTGATCTCTATCACTTAATTTAAGTGATCTCAGCTTGCCTGTCCAAAGGTAGCTAGAACAGTGCTGAGCTTGGATTGAGAGTCCTATAGGGGTTGTTGAATGTATGCGTACACCCGGTTATTTGCTACACAGGGGCATTCGGCTTTTCCCTTAACAAGGAATAAAATGTAATAAAACTTAACATATCGTTATAGTTCTTAAAGTCACAAGTGCTGGCTCTGGACATGGAATGCCAACGGCTCGATCGGACAACACTACGATGTGCTAAGAGCGCTCTTACTTTGCTGGATGTTGGCGGCATACGAATGTCCTAGACCTTACGTATTTTATGAAAAGCCGCAACTCTAATTTTTGAAACTACCTACAGCTTGTGTCTAAGTGAAAGAGCTTTATGCAGAAAATCCATAAGGATTGATTGCCACTATGCAAACATTGCACACCTACCTGATAAAACTACCGAAAGAATGAGAAATTGCTGACAAAGCAACAGCAGCAGACTCGGCTCTTTTTGAGCGATTTAGAAACAAATCTGCCTCTTCCTTGGCTGTATAAATGAAAACTGTAGCAGAGGAGACAGCAGCTTTGGGGGATTTATTAAGTAATCTTCAGCTTTCTTAGCCAAAACCAGCCTTATAGTAGATGCGAATACGCAAAAATTAGTAGATTAAGCGATAGCGAAGCGCCGACCTGTCGGTTCGCCTTTCCACATTTGAACGTCAAGAAAGCGATCGCGCCTCTACTTCAAGAAGGCTTCTGTTCCCCTGAAAGACGGGTTTTCCCACCAGAACGGACATTGATGACGGTACGGGCGATCGCGCCGGTAGCCGGAATTCCCATGAGTTCGCGATCGCTATTGTGTTTTTCACTCACGGTCATCCCATCCGCCACGACGGCTGATAATAAAGACTCGATCCTGCCGAGTGCTGCGAGTACCAAAGCCGGATTGATCGGTTCTCGAATTAATCCAAAATCATTCCAGTAGGGAATCCCTTGCGGCATCGGCAAGGATTGGGGAATAGCTCCAATTGTGGGCACCTTGAGATGGAAATAAGATGCGATCGCGATCGCTAAAACCAATCCTATTAATGAACCCGGTATCGTGCGATTATTACTCCAATTTTACTCTCGTCCCTGAAGACATTTCCCCTTGTTTCTACTAACCAGTCAAAAAGTTTAACGCTGCCTAATTGCCGGACGATGTAGGGTACATTTTGCGGATACCCAGGTATTGAGAAGGGCAGGTACAAGACCTACCCCGCCATCCTTTCAATCATCAGCCACTTCAAAACTTGTATGCTGGTTGTACTTGCAGCATCCTTCAAGGGAGCGATGGCGATTTTCGATTCCCAATGATTTCCATGACACCACAACCTTTACCCAGTCAACTTGCTGCAACCTTTGCCGAAATGCCCAAGTCATGATTTGTGGTTCCATAATATTTGGGGAAGTTTTCGTACACCCTGATTGAGGTAGAGATTGAAATACGCTGTCAAACGACTTTTTACGAGCTTCGCAGACGGGCTAGTTTGGTTTAGCCGTGCCTTTGGGCGTCAAGCTTGGTTTATCTTCCTGGTTGCCTTTAGCTTCACCATGACGCTGGTAAACCCTGCCGCATTTGCTCAGACAAAATTTTTCGATGTGGAAGGACTTTGGGCGCAACCCTGTATAGAACAGTTGGCACAAAAGCAGATTATTAGTGGCTACCCGGATGGAAGTTTTCGACCAAAGGCACCCGTAACCAGGGGTGAATTTGCCGCGATGGTTGGCAAAGCTTTCCCCAATACAGCGGACGTTCGTAGCGGCGGTCAGTTTGCGGATATCCCAGCAAATTCCTGGGCGGTAGATGCAATTCGTAAAGCCTATCAAAAGGGATTTATGTCGGGTTATCCGGGTGGGGTGTTCAAACCGAACGAAAAAATCCCGCGATCGCAAGCGTTGGTATCTTTGGCGAGTGGTTTGAAGTATTCGCCTACTCAGGCAGTGAGTAGCACTTTGACGGGGGCATTTACCGATGCAACGGCAATTCCTAGCTATGCGCGGACTGCGATCGCTGCTGCGACCGAAAAACAAATCGTGGTCAATTACCCCAACGTCAAGACACTCAATCCCAATCAGCTAGCCAGTCGTGCAGAAGTTGCAGCTTTCTTGTGTCAAGCCACCGGAACTGCTGGATTAGTCCCTTCCCAATACATTGTTAGCGCTGGGACGCCGCCAACCGCGCAGTCCGAAGAGATTCGGGGGGTGTGGCTGACGAATATTGATAGTGACGTGTTGTTTGAGCGCGATCGCCTTAGCAAAGCCCTGCAACGCCTCGATGAGCTAAATTTCAATACCGTTTATCCCACCGTTTGGAATTGGGGTTACACCCTATATCCCAGTGCTGTAGCCCAAAAAGTCACCGGGCGATCGCTCGATCCCACCCCAGGCTTACAAGGACGAGATATCCTCAAAGAAATCATAGACCAGGGACATCAAAAAGGCATGGGAGTCATCCCCTGGTTTGAATTCGGCTTCATGGCACCTGCTGATTCTGACCTCGCCAAACGCCACCCCGAATGGCTACTCAAAAAACGCGACGGTTCTCAAACTTGGAAAGAAGGAACGCATAACCGAGTTTGGCTGAATCCAATGCGTCCCGAAGTGCAGAATTTTATCCAAGATTTAGTCGTCGAAATTGTTAGCAAATACGATGTTGACGGCATTCAATTCGATGACCACTTCGGCTTTCCCGCCGATTTTGGCTACGACGCCTTTACCGTCGAACTGTACAAGAAAGAAAACGGTGGGAAATCTCCTCCCGCCAACGCCCAAGATCCTCAATGGATACGCTGGCGGGCTGACAAAATTACTGCCTATCTGAAACAGTTGTTCAAGGCCGTCAAAGACCGCAAACCCAACGTTATTTTTGCCCTTTCTCCCAATCCCCAAGAATTTTCTTACAACTCCTTTCTAGCCGACTGGCAGAAGTGGGAACAGCAGGGGCTGATTGAGGAACTGATCGTCCAAATCTATCGAGATGATCTGAGCCGCTTCATTGGGGAATTAGAGCGCCCAGAAGTCAAAGCAGCAAAGCGCCATATCCCCGTCGCCATCGGCATCCTCAGCGGCGTGAAACCTCACCCGGTTAAGGCTGCACAAATTCAGGAGCAAGTTGCAGCGGTTCGTCAGCGCGGATTTGCCGGGATGTCATTCTTCTTCTACGAAAGCTTGTGGAATATGACCCCCGAAAAGCCAGACCTCAGACAGGCTGCCTTTAAAGGACTCTTTCCTACGTCCGTAGAGCGACCAAATCTTTTGGACGGGTGGAAAGCATCTCGTTAGGAATTAAGACTAAATAACCGGGAATCATTGCCGTTTTGTAGGGGCATGGCAATCAAAAAGCCCCTACGCGGTTTATAAATCCCCTGAGAGTTTGTATCGCCGGTACGGACAAGAAATTTGTTTTTCTTAGCTGTTGGGTACTATTACTCATCATTGACAGGGGATTTACAGCCAAGTACGGTAGAATGCTGACGAGCAAAGCACAGCTCAGTAAGTAGCAGTAAAGCCGCGACGAGAGCGTGTGGCTGTGTAGCCGGGGCAGGAGTGTGGTGGTGAAAATATCGCTTTTAGATAGGTTACGGCTGGGCGTAGCAGTCGGGACGGCAAAGACAGTGACGCAGCTGGTGCGCTTGCTGCGTTTGGGGGCTGCTAGTGTTTTACCGGGAGAAATTGCCGGACGCATTCAGCCGCAGCTGTTGTCCCTGCTGTCTGGTCAAGTAAAGCACGGTGTGATTTTCATTGCGGGGACAAATGGGAAGACAACGACATCGCTGCTGTTGCGGACAATGCTAGAAAGTCAGGGATGGCGCGTTGTTCACAATGCGGCGGGTGCCAATCTCATGAATGGATTAATCACCGCACTGCTGACCAACACCAATTTAATCGGTCAGCTCAACGCTGACTATGCAATTTTAGAGGTAGATGAAAATATTCTGCCGAAGGTTTTGCCGCCAGTTCAACCAAAATTGATTTTGTGTTTAAATTTATTTCGGGATCAGCTGGATCGGTACGGGGAAGTGGATACGATTAGCCAGCGTTGGCAGAAAGCGATCGCCCAATCCAAAGATACGGTAGCGATCTTAAATGGCGATGACCCCACCTTGTCTTATCTGGGTCAGCAGTTATCGCAACGAGTTTTATTCTTCGGTTTAAGCGAACCTGAAGCTTATCTTGACGAAATTCCTCATGCAGTAGATTCTATATATTGTCCCCGGTGCGGACATTCTCTCGATTATCAGGGCGTCTACTTATCTCATCAGGGCGATTATCGGTGTCCTAGCTGTGGCTTTGAAAAAGGCCCCTTGGCAATCGATAGTCGCCAATGGCCTCAGATTCTGATTGGGATTTACAACAAATACAACACGCTGGCGGCTATTTTAGCGGCGCAAGAAATTGGCGTTGATACCGCAAATATCCTGGACACGATTAAAAACTTCCATGCAGCGTTTGGACGGGCTGAGGAATTAGAAGTCGCCGGGAAAAAGGTGCGGATTTTGCTATCAAAAAATCCCGTAGCGCTGAATGAAACCATCCGCGCAGTAAATCAGCAAAGAAGCCACGGCGGTTCTTCCACAACGCTGATGGTGCTAAACGATCGCACCCCAGATGGGACTGATGTCTCTTGGATTTGGGATGTAGACACCGAAAAATTGGTAGAACAGGGAGGAACGGTGGTAGTCAGCGGCGATCGCGTTTACGATATGGCGCTACGCCTGCAATACAGCCAAGCAGACGAGGAACATGGCTGCAAACTGATCGTGAAAGAAGATTTGCAAGAAGCGATCGCCACTGCTTTAGAACACACCGCCACCGGCGAAACCCTGCACATTCTACCGACTTACTCAGCGATGCTAGAAGTCCGAGGTATTTTGACGGGGCGAAAAATTCTGTAGATGTTAAACGCTCTCGGTACGCAGAAAGTAGCCTTCCTTTGCGTACCTCTGCGATTTCCTTGGCGCTACTTTGCGTTAAAAATCAAAAAATTTGACTGTCACCATGACCGAACAACTTGAACTCACAATTGGCTGGCTTTATCCGACGCTGATGAGTACCTACGGCGATCGCGGTAATGTCATCTGTTTACAACAACGTGCCCAATGGCGGGGGATCAAAGTCAACGTCATGCCCTTAGATCGGGACGCCCCCGCAGAGCAATTTCGCCAAGTCGATGTAATCGTGGGTGGCGGCGCACAAGACCGACAGCAGGAAATCGTCATGCGCGATTTGCGCCAAGGCAAAGCAGAAGCGATCGCTCAGAAAATTGAAGCAGGAACGCCTGGGGTATTTACTTGCGGATCGCCCCAACTGCTGGGACACTACTACGAACCCGCCTTAGGGCAACGGATTGAGGGATTGGGTTTGTTAGATTTTGTCAGCAAGCATCCGGGGCCAGATGCCCGTCGCTGTATCGGGAATGTCGTGTTTGAGATCACGGCGTCGCGATTGGCGGAGGATTTGCGAAAGATGTCGGAGGATGCGCCTTTGGTAATCGGCTTTGAAAATCACGGCGGACGCACTTATTTAGGTGAGGTGGAACCCTTGGGACGTGTGATTAGCGGTTATGGGAATAATGGGGAAGATGGGATGGAAGGAGCATTTTATCGGAATGCGATCGCGACCTACTCTCACGGTCCTCTTTTACCCAAAAATCCCTCGATTGCTGACTGGCTCATTCAAACTGCACTTGCAGAAAAATATCAAACGCCAATTTCTTTAAAACCCCTAGATGATGTCTTGGCAATGCAGGGGCGAGAAGCGATGTTTAAAAAGTTGGGCGTCAAGGTGCCAGCGGTTTCTGCACAGCGGGGATCGAGAAATTAGTACGGTTCTGACTTGAACTCGGAACCTCACCAGCGGTTTCTGCACAGCGGGGATCGAGAAATTAGTACGGTTCTGACTTGAACTCGGAACCTCACCCCCAACCCCTCTCCGTCAACGGCTATCCATTAGTCACATCTTTCTTAACAAAGGGACAAACAAGATAGGAAGGGATTTCCGAGAAGTAAGTTGGTAGAGATAGTGACAATTCAGGAAATTCATGGTGCTACAAGATTTGAATGGAGGACAACAAGCATGAATAGAAAACTTAATGGAGTAATTTCCAGGTAGCCGCGATATCATGTAATCGCCGCAATCCTCGCCAAATGGTTTGAATTCCCGGCTCCCCATCGCTTTTTCGTCCTAAAAAGCCAGCCAACATTGCAATCATTCGCACGGCTTCTCGCAAACAAGGTGGCTGGGTGGGTGGAATGGGATTTTTATTAATAGTGGCGCACAAAGACTGCCATTCATAGGTTTCTAAAACTGTCTCACAGGGCTGCATTGGATTGCATCTGGCTTCATAAGTTAGCCATAACAAACGCCACGCTACAATTGTATAGGTGGCTAGTGCCATCTCAATTCTCCGAGCCGTTTCCAGTTGTAATTTCTCAATTCCACAACCACTTTTTAATGCGTAGTGATAGCGTTCTATCAACCAACGGTAAGTGTACCAGCGAACGCAACGGGCTGCCTCCTCTAGCCGATTAATCTCCAGGCTAGTCATCAATAACCAACTAATTGGCTGAATTCCGGATGGCGGGTTTTCTTCTGATGCCAGAATTCCTTGTAACTTCACAGGTTTGAGCCGGGAACGCCCAATGTAATGTAACGGGACAAGGATATCGAAACTTGTGAACCGAAGTGTGAGTATGGCCTTTCTTGCTCTAGATTCTGGACTACGTTTAACTTCGACCGTGAGTTGACCACCAGGTGGAATTTGACGAATGGCAAGATGAAGCTATTTGGCACAATGGTCTACTTTTCGATTATGAGTCCCGCGAATTAATAAATGGGAATTTTCCGGACGTTTCTGGTTAAATAAGTCGAATATATCGGCTTCTGAGTCGGCAACTGTCACCACTTGAATATCTGCTGGGATCAACTTTTGGGTGATTTCTAATCCATCTAACCAGCGTTGGCTTTCTTTTTGTTGTGTTTCCCGTTGACGACGTTTTTTGGCGATGCCTAGATTTTCGAGTTCTCTGACCCACACCTGCTGGTCAATAATTCCCGGTAGTCCTAAAGATGTAAGGATAGGAGAGATACCGTTCCATCAGAAGCACTATGTCTGATTCCCAACCAACTTGCCCGGTTTGTCAGTCAACTCATGTCGTCAAAAACGGCAAAATCCATAACGGTAAACAGAACTTTAG